>NZ_CP019288.1:4582613-4888737 GCF_009901525.1 Kordia antarctica | reverse complement strand
CTTTACAGGAACTGTCGGAATCATCATTGGTGGACCTTTGGCAATTTTATTAATCTCTGTTTTTTCGCCTGAAACTGTTGGCGGTGCTGGACCAGAAGCTGTTTGGCGTGGACTTTCTACCTTAGCAGGAAGTTGGATTGGCGGCGGCGCAAATCAAGCAGCGATGTACGAAATTTACAAATACAGTCCTGACAAATATGGAGCAATGGTATTGGTTGATATTGTAGTGGCAAATCTTTGGATGGCGATTTTATTATTAGGAATTGGAAAAACTAAAAAAATTGACAAATGGTTTAAAGCTGACAATTCTGCGATTGAACGTTTAAAAGAAAATGTATCTTCTTTTGCCGAAAAAATAAAGCGAAATCCAACATTAACCGATTTAATGATTATTCTAGCCATCGCTTTTGGTGGAGTTTCCATTGCGCATTATGGCGCAAGCAATATAACCGATTTCTTAACGAGTAATTTTGATGCTGTAAAAGATAAAGATGGCGGTTTGTCATTTTTAGGTTCTTCTTTCTTTTGGATGATTACGATTGCAACTGCTTTCGGAATTGGACTTTCATACACGAAAGCAAAAAACTATGAAGGTGCTGGCGCAAGTAAAATAGGAAGTGTTTTTATTTACGTTTTAGTCGCTTCAATTGGAATGAAAATGGATTTAGGAAAAGTATTAGAAAACCCCGGATTAATTGTTGTCGGATTGGTTTGGATGGCATTTCACGCAGCATTATTAATATTGGTTGCAAAACTCATTCGTGCACCATTTTTCTTCCTCGCTGTCGGGAGTCAGGCAAACGTTGGTGGCGCGGCTTCTGCTCCAATTGTAGCCTCAGCTTTTCATCCTTCATTAACATCGGTTGGTGTACTTTTGGCTGTGTTTGGCTATGTAGTTGGAACGTATGGCGCAATTTTGTGTACACTTTTAATGAAAATCGCTTCTCCAGTCATGTAAAATTGTAGATATTTGCCTTCTTAAAAATTCAATATAATGTATAGAAAACTGATTGTAGTCCTTGCGGTGTTAGGATTTATTGCTTGTGGAAAAGAAACGAAAGGTAATTTAACGATTACTGGAAACATTGATGGTTTGAAAGAAGGAACCATTTTTCTACAGAAAGTACAAGATACAAGCTTGATTACCTTAGATTCTTTGATTGTAAAAGGCGATGCACATTTTACATTTACGACTACTATTGATGAACCTCAAGTGCTGTATATATATTTGGATAAGAAAGATTTTAACGATTTGAATGATCGGATTGACTTTTTTGCCGAGCCTGGCGAAATGACAATCAATACGTCACTACGTAGATTTGTGAGCGATTTGAAAGTTACAGGCTCGAAAAACCATGAGGAATTGATCGCTTTTAAAGAGTTTATGAGCAAATTCAACACGAAAGAGTTGACATTGTTACAAGACGGAATAAAAGCGCAAAAAGAAGCTGACACAGAAAAGTTAACAGAAATCAACGACAAAATAAATAGCTACGGAAAAAGCAGAATGCGTTATATTCTAAATTATGCGTTTACGAATAACGATAAAGAAATTACGCCTTATGTTGTAACTACAGAAACGTTTGATGCGAATATTCGTTTTTTAGATACGATTTACCAACAATTGACGCCAAGAATTATGGAATCTAAATATGGAAAGCAATTGAAAGTATTGATTGAGGAGCGGAAATTGGAAGGTGTTGAGTAATGTTTTATGTTAATAACTAATCGACTCACTATCAGCTTTTAATTTTCATTTTCTTTGCTCGCACAAAGAAAACAGAAACAAAAGAAAGTGCACTTTTTCCAGAGGTATTTTTAGTTTTTCTATCGAAAACTAAAACCTAAAAAGTTTTGCTGAATTTTAGTTCACTAAGCTCTATTTTCTGCAAAAAAGGTCATTATTACATTTCTTCAAGGTTTGAAAAACTTAACGCAAAACCTTTTCTATACTGCGGAAAAAGGAGAAGTTACCAAGAAAATTATTATTTAAATAGTTCATTTTAGTTTAGATTCAATAAAATCAAAATGCTACATTTTATATAAAATACAAAAGCCAAACTTGATGAAAGCATGGCTTTTTTGGTTTTCAAATTATTATTTACGTCAAACTGAACTTGACGAATATTATACTTTACATACAGTCTGTTTAGTTTTTAATGATTTGCCATAATTTATTCACAAATCTCATCAATCCATTTTTGATCAATTTTTCCACTTTCGTTAATGTGAAATACTGCGCCAATTGGGCAACCTTTTACGCCTACGGAATCTATTAAATATCTGTAATCAAATCCCATGTCTATTGGTTCGCCAAGTATTTTTTTTACGTATGTAGTATCATCATCCAACTTAATTAATTCTACTACTTTACTAAGGCTTTTGTAATCGTTGTGTTTCTGGAAGTGTTTTCCGTGCTTTTCAATTTCTGTTTCTTGCGCGCATCCAACAATGAATAAAAACAAAATGAAGACTGCGAAATAGCTATTTATTTTTCTCATAGTATCTAAGTTTATTCTTTAAATATAGGTGTTTTTTGGTGTGAATTTTTAGAAAAGTAGTATTACATGTTTTGTATATGCAAAATATCACTTCTTCAACATATTATTCAAAATCTCTAAATAATCCATTTACAGCTTCTGCAAAACCTTTAAAATTTTTCGTTTGAATTTTTCTGTTTGCAATGGACTGTGTTTGTATTGGTAATGTTTTAAAAGTTGTAGTGTTTCTTTTTCGTTATCGATCAAAAACAAATTGATTACACCTCTTTCTAACTCACCAAAATAATTATTTGTGGAAATTAAAATACTATACCGTTTTCCTGTTGTTAGAACTTCTTTTGGCGCTTTTCGCTTTTTATAACTTACTTCTCTTTCCAAGACTAAGTTGATTGTGTACGCGTCTCTATACATAAACATCACCTCAACGTACGGCGCATTCGGAAACATAGATTTTGTAGTTTGTAAAATTACGTTTCTCAGTTTTTTTCGCTCTACTGGAGTTGCCAAAAATTTACCATTTCTCTTTTCCTTAATTTCTATATGAGGCGTGATGATTTGTAAATCATTTTTATCAATTTTAAGGTTGTTTGTAAAATTTAGATCTACTTCAGTTACATTTTTTGTAGATGAACAACCAACTAAACTAAGTAAAAGTAGTAATTGTATGTGAAGTTTCATTTGGTATTGTTTTGAAAATTTCAATAATTTATAAATATAAGATTTCTTTTTGAGAGCAATCATAGCCAAACCACGTACTTCTACGCTTCCATATTTCACTAAAAGAACCTATTTTTAAGATTCAATAAATCTAAAAAACTAAAATACCATGAGTAGTAGCCAAGACAAACCAATTCCCGCAGGATGGATCGGCGGATTTGCGCAATCAGATCCAACATTTGCTTATCCAAACCCGGATTTAACATCGTTGCCATTGTTAGATAATATGGACAATATTAAGTTGCTAGACAGACAACAAGGTGTAAAATGGCCAGAGTTTAGTTGGCAAACGATTCAAGGAAATGAAAAATCAAGGTGTTTTCAAATGTTTGCGCCTTATATTTCACGACTTGGCTATACAAACAAAGGTCGAATTTATTCTATTATTTGTCCGCAACAAGGCGCATGTTCACCAAATTTTGGTTGCATGAATGTGGAAGTTACCGTTACAGGGCAACGCGGTTGGGCAGATGAAACTACGAAAAAATTTGCTGCAGATATGACCGTGGAAGGAAAAATTTGGTTTAGTCCAAGCGTACATCAATCACAAAAAGTAAAAAATATTTGGAGAGTTTTTAACGCGCTAGGATTAAAATTTCCATCTACTAAAGAGAATGCAATCGTAGTAACTACGCATAAATATCAAGATCCAAGTCAGCCAATATTTCCTGTTCGTGATGGAGAAACAACACTGTTTAAAAGTCCTGAATTTGCACGACATGAAGCAGAAGCATGGCATGTTGGAAATATTGAAGTTCAAATTGGACCTATAAAACCGACAGCATCAAAAATGGTCAATGATTTTAATGAATTGGTGATGTTTGCTTTTAATACTGCTTCTGGAAATATGCTACAAAACGGAAATTTATTAACTTGGAATGTTTGGTTTACGCAACCCGAATTGGTAAATAGAGAAGAATGGGCAACACATGCCGAACGTTGGAGAAAATCAATTGATGCTGATCACGGAAGTCCAACCGGATCTGGAACTGAAGCTCGTTATTTTGATGGTACACTTTTTAAACCAGCGGATGCGTTTGAAACAGACATGAAAGGTGTCATGAAAACAACAATTCAAGATATAGACAAGAAAGAGGAAAGCAAACTTGATAGCTTTTATAAAGAATATATTGAAGATAAATTGTAACATACATTCAATACAAAGAGATTGTTTCAAAAGTGAAATTTCGTCAAACTAAACCATGTTCAGAATGATGTTTTTTAAGACCTTTAAAACAATCTCTTTAATATGTTTAAAAGAAAAATATGTTAGTTATTACCTTTTTTGAAATCAATTTTTGCCTTGGCTTTTAAGTCGCTATCCAAGTACAATTCACTTCCTTGACGCAAAGGAATCATGGTAGCTTTATCAGCTTCTAACACACGAGTTCGCGTTATTTTCCCTTGATATTCTATACGAATTGTAAAAATATTTTTTCCAAGATTTTTCACAATTGCAATACTGTTTCCATCTTTATAAGGATTTACTGCAGCATCTTGTCCTGCGCCTTTGCCTGTAATAATCATACTTTGCGAAGGTTCTAATTCAAAGATAGTTATGTTTTTCTGTGCATATGATTGCAATGCAAAAAGTAGTGCGAATACTAAAATGTATTTTTTCATTTGAGGAATGATTTAGATATTATTTTTTTTTCTGTTTGAAAGATACAGCTATTTTTTAAACGTTAGCTCTAAATAAGTTCTACAATAGAGTTTTGAGAATATTTTAGATTAAATACTTCATTATTGTCTTCCTATTTTCTTTCTCTTTGTTCGCACAAAGAAAAGAAACAAAAGAAAGTGCGTTTTTCCAGAGGTGTTTTTAGCCGAAAAAGCTAAAACCACATTTATTTTTCTAAATTTTTTCCAAGGCTTCAAAAATTCTTAACGAAAAATATATGCTACACTGCGGAAAAAGAATTTATTGTACAGGTTTTGTAACTCCGATAATCACACCAAAATTTCCGTCCATTTGTTGATAGTTTTTAGAAGGCAGAAATGTCTTAGAGACAAATCCGTCAAGGTATAAAGCATTTTCACAGCCTTTTTCTTTGAAGAATGTGGCAAAGTCATAGAAGTTGATTTTTTCTTTGCTCATTGCGAATAGTAGATTTCCGTTTGGCAAAATTCCAACACCATTGCGAATGTGAAGGTTTATAGAATCTTTTGTGAGTTTTTCGTGTAGTTTTCCATCAATCACTAACATTGGGCCTGATTGTGTTGCGTATTTGATGTTTTCAATAAGCTTGAAAACTTGTGAAGTACAAATTACTGGATTGTTTTCTTTCGTGATGTAAAACACGCCATTTGGCTGTAAATAGAAGTTTCCGAATCCTTTTTGTAACGTATCTAATGGCGATTTTAGCTGTCCGTTTTCAACGTATAAACCTTGCGGCGATTGATCTCTTTTGTACATTCCGCCATTCATTGCAAAGATGAGTTCTTGCTGTGTTGCTTCAAGCTGAGTTTTTAGGTTTTGAAAGTTTTCGTAAATTTCTCCTTGCTCGTTCTTCCAATAGAAATGAAGTTGTTCCGTTTTTGGATTTACTTCATATGCTAGAATTCGAGCTGTATCATGTTGAACTTCGGAAGTTTGTTTTGAGCAGAAACAAAGTAATGATATGAGTACAATTAAGCGAAAGCTGAAAAATAAATTTTTAAGATTCATTTGCGGTTTTTATGAACTTATTGAAAAATTAGCGATTCAAAAGCACTTCTCGATACAAAATTCTTGCAGAATTTCACTCGAAGTGACGTTTCTGAAATAAAATAATAATCCTGCTTTTTAATACACAGATTGCTTCGCTATCACTCGCAATGACAAGTACTTCTCGATACATCCTGAAACAAGTTCAGGACACTCGAAGCGACGTTTTGGTGAACAATCAAAAATCAAAATTCTGCAATCAGCAATCAGCAATCAGCAATCAAAAATCGTTAATCTGCAATCGTCAATCATTTAATACCAACGTTTTTTCTTCTTTTTAGAAGCTTCAGATTTACGTCCTTTTTTATATTTACTTCCTGGTTTTTTGTGAACTTCTGGCGTTGCTTTTGGATCAAGTGGATACGGATGTTCTTCTACTACAGGAATCACCGTATTTATTAATTGTTGAATGTCTTTAATGTATCCTTTTTCGTCTGCCGAACAGAATGATATTGCTTTTCCTGATGCGCCAGCTCTTCCCGTTCTTCCAATTCTGTGTACATAAGTTTCAGAAATGTTTGGAATGTCGAAGTTAATCACTGTATCTACGTTTTTGATGTCAATTCCTCTTGCAGCAACATCCGTCGCGATGAGAATTTCAGCTTCTCCACTTTTGAATTGGTTTAGCGCTGTTTGTCGCAAGCTTTGTGCAATTCCACCATGAATACTTACTGCTTTGTAATTATTTTTTAGAAGCGTTTCTTCGAGCTTATCAACACCATATTTTGTGCGTCTGAAAATAATAGCACTTCCTTTGATATTGTTTCTGAGTACATGCAAACACAATTCAATTTTTTTAGGTTTTGGAACGTAATATAATTGTTGATTCACACTTTTTGCCGCAGATGATGTTGGCGAAACTTCTACAAATTCTGGATTTCTGAGAATCGAATTTGCCAATTGTTCCACTTTGAATGGCATTGTAGCCGAAAAGAGTAGAATTTGTTTTCCTTCAGGACATAAACGTTCTATTTTTTTAACGTCGTCAATGAATCCCATATCTAACATTAAATCAGCTTCATCTATGACAAAAGTTTCTATGTAATCTAAGTTGATAAAATCTTGCTTGTGTAAGTCTAGTAATCTTCCTGGCGTTGCGACTAAAATATCTACGCCTTTTTTGAGCATTTCTTTTTGCGGTTCAATGGAAGCGCCGCCAAATACTAAGCCTGTGCGCAAGTTGGTATATTTGCTATATGCTACAAAGTTTTCTTCAATCTGAATTGCTAATTCACGCGTAGGACAAATGACCAACGCTTTTATTTTCTTCCCTTTTTTAGGCGCATCTTGCTTGTCGTATAGTAATTGTAAAATGGGCAATGCAAACGCAGCCGTTTTTCCAGTTCCTGTTTGCGCAGATACAATAATGTCTTTTTTAGCCAAAATTGCAGGAATTGCACGCTCTTGAACTAAGGTTGGTTCTTCGTAATTTTTCTCAAATAAAGCTCTGATGATTGGTTTATTGAGTTTTAGTTCTTTGAATTGCATGCCATTTGTTTTTGAAACGATTTTGGCAAAGATACGTTAAGGTTCGTTTTATATTCCTATGTTTTGTAAAAACTGTAATTCAAGAATTGAAAAATAAGTCGCTACTAATTTTTTCTCAGTATTAATATATTATCTATTTCAACATCTGTTTTTGTGTCAACTTTGAAACTTGCACCATTTCCACAAATATTAGCAGATTTGCTTGCGATCATTTTGTTGTTGATGTAATATTTACACGTACCGTTTTTATACACAATTCGCAAGTATACTCTATTTGAATTTCCGAATGTAAATGTTCCTGATCTTTCCGTATTTCCAAATTCAACTTTTCTATTATGATGTCCAATTCTGTAGTTTCCATCTGCTGTGAGATAGATATAGTTTGAAAAACCTTCTGTGTAACCTTCAGCATCTGGTTCGCTGCTACATGAATCCCATGAAACTTCAAATCCGCCACTATATAAATTGAATACGGTAGAAATTTCAAAGTTTGAACTCGAATTGAATTTTAATTTGTCTTTTGCGATGCCACCTTGTCCATAATCGCCTAAATTTCTAATTTTATATTTTCCGTTGGAAATTTCATAGTGTACGTTCAACGTTTTTACTTTCCCATCAAAAGCACCTGTCATTTTTTTAAAATCTCTTCCTGTTTTCCAATTTTTAGTATTGTTATTGAATTCTTCTATTAAGATTGATTGAAATTCTGGCGTACTTTCAGAAATAGTAGTTTGTGTAATTTGTCTATTAATTTTAGGAACACTATTAAAACCTCTCAAAACTGTTGCAGCTCTTTTTTTTCCTGAAGAATGCTGAGTATCATTAAACTCAGGTAATGAACTGAGGTAGTTTGTAACTTTTTTTATATCATACTCATATTTTGCCAAAAATTGTCCTGCGTAATAATCTGCTTCATCTTCGTATTGCGTACTTGACGTTTTTACGCGCCATTTGCTTCCATTCGGTTTGTATAAGTTTGGTTGATGTCCAAGTGCTTGATGCGCCCATTCATGCGCAAATACGAAAGCTAAAATGTCTTTCTTTTTATGAATTGTTGAATAATCTAAAATAATCAATCCGCCATAATGTGCTTCTCCCCAATGAAAGGTTTGATTGAACACTACAGGGAAGTTCATTCCTGAGTATTCAACGAGTTTGTAATATACATTTGATGTTTTGTGATAATTTTTTGCAAAAAGAATCTGTCCGCCATACGCATCATTTAGTTCTTGCAAAAAATATTGTTGCTTTTCTGTTAGATTATTTTGTGAAGTTAAAAGTTGCGTATATGAAATGAAGAGTATGAGTACCAATAATATTTTTTTCATTTATGCTGATTTTTCTTTGGTTATAATGTAAGCAAATACGGAAATTTTGTTTCATCCGAACTTATTGACTTATATTGTTAAATCTAAAAGAATCTCATCTAAAAACAAAATCTTCAAGATGATTTTTTAATGTTTGCTTAAGGAAGTTAGGATTTATTATCTTGATTTTGTCACAAAAAAAACAGCAACCATTTTCATGATTACTGTTTTTACAAACTTTGAGCCGATGGAGTTACTTCCTTCGACTCCGCTCAGGATAAACTTCTCGTATAAAATCTTAGGATTTAATACCTTTTTGAAGTAGATATTGTCACAAAAAAAAACAGCAACCATTTTCATGATTACTGTTTTACAAACTTTGAGCCGATGGAGGGACTTCCTTCGACTCCGCTCAGGATAAACTTCTCGTATAAAATCTTAGGATTTAATACCTTTTTGAAGTAGATATTGTCACAAAAAAAAACAGCAACCATTTTCATGATTACTGTTTTTACAAACTTTGAGCCGATGGAGGGACTCGAACCCACGACCTGCTGATTACAAATCAGCTGCTCTAGCCAGCTGAGCTACATCGGCAAAGCGGTTGCAAATATAAAAACCTTTTTATATTATGCAAACCTTTTTTTTATTTTTTTACAGACTGTTTATTTTTGCTACTAATTCAGTTGCTTTTGTCTCGAATGAATGTCTGATTCCACTGAAATGTGCCTTTGGATTTTCAACTTTTCTTTTGTTAGTTTCTGCAATCAACGCATCGAAACTATTTATAGATTCATCAATGATTGCTTCGCTCTTTGTAGCATCTTCCTTTGGATTAGCGATTTGCCATACTAGGGCTGCATCAATAATATCTCCAAAAACGTAGTTTAAGTCCTTTTTTAGATCTCTTTTATTTGACATGATTTATAATTTTTTGCAAATTTAGACTAAAATGGTTTATTAGCTGTTATAAATAATATAAATATTACTGAAGGATTCAAAAATTTAAACATTCAAAAATTAAATCATTGAAAAACTTCAACATTCAGTATTCCTTATTTGATATTCGGTATTCGGTATTTTCAACTTCAATATTCGATATTCCTTATTTGATATTCGATATTTTCAACTTTAATTTTCGGTTTATCTCGGCTATGCTCGATGTCAGTTTGTTAATTTGTTTATTTGCTATGAATGCACGAAAATTTTTTAGTTTAAAATTTTAGGTTTTTGGGTAATAAACTTCAATATTCGATATTCGGTATTCGGTATTCGATATTCGATATTTTCAACTTTGGGTTATGTAGCGATTGCTTCCTCCGCAGGAATGAAAAAACTCCTAATTAATATAAACTTCCAAGAGTTCAGAAGCTTCTGTTGTGCTTATTTTTATGTTTTTGATTGCGGCAGGTAGCAGTAATGTTTCTCCGAAAGAGAGCTTTTCCTTGTAGTTTGCAGTTTCAAACGTAACATTTCCTTTTACACACATGTATATAACAAATGAGTCTTTTTCATCATGATTTACATCTAATTCGCCCTGAAAAGGAATTAAATTTGTAGTGAAATATGGAGAATCAACAATAGTTGTTGCTGTATTTTCTTTTGATTTGAATGCCGTTTTGTAGTTTTCATGCAAAGTGTAATCTATCGCGTCAAGTGCTAAATCCGTGTGCAATTCGCGTGAATTTCCTTCTGCATCTACTCTATTCCAATCAAAGATACGATAGGTTATGTCTGAAGTTTGTTGAATTTCCGCCAAGAGAATTCCGCCACCAATGGAATGAATTCTTCCTGCAGGCAAGAAATATACATCTCCTTTTTTTACTTTTTGAAAGTTGAGAATTTCTGTGAGCGTATTGTTTTTTACATGTGTTTGAAATACCTCTTTGGTTACTTCTTGATTGAATCCGACTATTAATTCTGCGCCTTCATCCGCTTGCATTACGTACCACATTTCCGTTTTACCAAAGGAATTGTGACGCTTTTTGGCTAATTCATCATTTGGATGTACTTGGATTGATAAATCTCTGTTTGCGTCAATGTATTTTATGAGCAGTGGAAATTTTGTTCCGAACGCGCTGTATACTTTTGTCCCTAATAGTTTTTCTTGAAACGTCTCACTTAGTTCCTGCAATGTTTTCCCTTGCAATTCTCCATTCGCAACTACTGATGGTACATCATTTACATCCGAGATTTCCCAACTTTCGCCAATAGCATCTCCTGTAACGTTTTTGTTGAGCATTGTTTGCAGTTTGTTGCCGCCCCAAATACGTTCTTTGTAGATAGATTTGAATTTTAAAGGATATAGATTCATAGTTATTCTCCTGCGTATTTTACAAAGTTTCGTGGTGTTTCATATAATACTATTTCTAAGTCTAGTGTTGTTGAAATATGCTTTCTGAGTTTGTTCCAAATGACGACAACAATGTTTTCCGCAGTAGGATTTAAGTTTTTGAATTCAGGAACTTCAATGTTTAGATTTTTATGATCGAACGCGTCTTCTACTTCTGAGATAATTAAATCTTTTAGTATTTTTACATCCATGACAAATCCTGTTTCTTTGTCTATTTCGCCTTTGACACTTACAATGAGTTCGTAATTATGTCCATGATAGTTGGGATTGCTACATTTTCCAAAGATTTCTTCGTTTTTAGCATCGTCCCAATCTGGTCGATATAATCGGTGTGCAGCGTTAAAGTGTGCTTTTCTACTTACGGTTACTTTCATGTGTTTATATTATTTGTCTTTAATTGGTCACATGCTGTTCGCTATTAACCATTCCCTTTAGTGATAAACTTTTTAACATACTCGTTTCATGTATCGACTTTTATGTGTTGGTAAAATTTATCAAATATTATTTTGAACCAAGCTGTGTATTGATCTGGATTTTCGGTGATATCATTTTTTACTGCTTTCACAGCCATCCATTTCCATGAAGCTACTTCATCCGGATTGATTGTAGGTGCGTCATTGTACGTTCCTGTCATGACATGATCGTACTCGTGCTCCGTGAGTCCATTGTCAAAAGGCGCTTTGTATATGAATGATACAGCTTCCGTAAGTTCCGTTACGAATCCCATTTCTTCTTGTAATCTTCGTTTTCCAGCATTTATGTTGCTTTCTCCATCGCGTTGATGACTGCAACAGGTATTTGTCCATAAACCTGGCGAATGGTATTTGTGTAAAGCACGTTGTTGTAGCATGAGTTCGCCTTTGTCATTTAGAATGAATACGGAAAATGCTCGGTGAAGCAATGCTTTTTCATGCGCTTCGATTTTTTCCATTAAACCGATTTGCTCATCTTTTTCGTTTACTAAGATTACGTTTTCTTGTGTCATATTTTTTGTTGGAATGCAAATTTACGAAATAGGATTTTGTGGTTATGAGTGTTATTTCCTATTTTTTAGTTAAAAATAACATACTTTTTTCAATATGAGAATACTTGAATTAATTTTTATGCTGATTGAGATTGGTTATGAATAAGGATTTGGTTACTGGTTTTGCATTTCGACTGCGCTCAATGTGACAGTTGCTGGTTGCTGGTTGCTGGTTGCTGGTTGCTGGTTGCTGGTTGCTGGTTGCTGGAAGAAATACTTTTTTATTTTACATTTTGAGTTTTGCATTTTTAATTTCAACATTCGATGTTTGTTTGTTTTGTTGATTTGTTATTCGGTATTCGGTGTTCTTTATTCTTTATTCTTTATTTATGAAACTAAAAAAGCATCCTATTGCTAGAATGCTTTTTAATATATTTTTTTTGATATGATTTATCTTTCCGTCACGATGAATTCACTTCGTCTGTTGAGTTGGTGTTCTTCTTCGGTGCATTTTACACCATTGCTACATTTATTTACGTGGCGTGTTTCTCCATAACCTGCACCAATAAGTCTGCTAGCATCAATGCCTCTAGAAACAATGTAGTCACGTGTAGATTGGTTTCTACGTTGTGATAATCGTTTGTTGTATGCATCTCCTCCACGACTGTCTGTATGCGAACGAACATCGATTTTGAGCGTTGGATACTTTTTCATCACCACTACCACTTTTTCTAATTCTGTGGCAGCATCAGGACGAATATTCGATTTGTCAAAGTCAAAGTATATGATTGGAATGTTTAACGTCACTGCTAAATCGTCTCCAACTTCAAATGGTACTTCCTCTTTTTCTAGTAATAAAGTTACTTCACGTAACCCTTCTTCTTCTTGTTTTGGTAACAAAAGTTCTGCCGAATTGTACTCTTTTTTGGAAGCTCTTACAAAGTATACTTCATTACAGTTTACTATTTGTGGGAATCGGAAGTTTCCTTGTTCGTCACTGTATGTGTTACTTAATTCTTTGTTGTCTTTGTCAAATAGTTTTACGTTTGCTCCTGCAATGATTGCGTTCGTTTTTTCATCTTTTACAACTCCTGCAATTTCTTGCTCACATGTCCATTTGATAGATTTTGTTTCGAGGAATGAATAGATGTCGTCGTCACCTTGTCCGCCATCACGATTAGATGCAAAGTATCCTTTTTTTGTTTTTGTATTGATGATGAATGAAAAATCGTCCATAGAACTATTTACAGGTTCGCCGACGTTGTAGATTCCTAGTGTTTCATCTTCTAGATTCATCACAAATATATCTAATCCACCTAGACCAACATGTCCGTCAGATGAGAAATATAATTCATTGTCCTGACTGATAAACGGAAAGTTTTCTCTTGCCTCCGTGTTGATTCCTTTTCCTAGATTTTTTGGTTCGCCAAAAGTTCCATCATCATTAATATCAACAACATATAAGTCGGATCGTCCAAGAGTTCCTGGCATATCTGAAGCAAAGTATAATTTTTTCTCGTCTACGCTTAACGCTGGATGCGCTACGGAGTATAGATTACTATTGAATGGTAATTCTTCAATGTTTGTCCAACGATCGTCTTCACGTGTTGCTCTAAATATTTTTAGTTTGTTGATTCCTTTTTCATCTTTTTTGTATTTACCCTTGTAATAGTTGTTACGTGTAAAGTACATTGTGTTTCCATCTTTTGAGAAAACCGTTGTAGATTCGTGATATTTTGTGTTTAATTTCCCTGAGAATTTATCTACGTTTGATAAGTTTCCGTTATCAGCTACTTCTGCTCCGTATAAGTCTAAGAATGGGCGTGCATTCCATTTGTGTTTGAAACGAGTTGCAACACCAGTGTCACGTGCGGAAGAGAATACTAAATTATTTTCTAGATAGAATGATGGTGCAAAGTCTGAGTATGGAGAGTTGACACCTAAGTTTTCGATGCGAAAGCGATCAGATTTTTCTGCTATTTGATCTAGATAGTTACGTGTATTGATAAACTTGTTTCCACGAATATCGCTTCCAGTAAGTTTATTGAATTCTTTCATTTTTTGATCAGATTCTTCATAACGCTTTTCTGCTTTTAATGTTTGCGCATAGCGAAAATAGTATTCTGGTGCTACTTCTTCTCCAAGTTTGAAAAGCTCACCATACCATTTAGACGCTTTGATTAAGTCTGCGTTATAGTAGTAAGAGTTTCCTAATTTTTCAAATAATTCTTTGGATTTGTATCCGCCTTCTGCAACTTCTTCATAGATTTCTATCGCATTGATAAACGCATAACTCTCGTACTTTTTGTCTGCTTTGGCAAGTTTACGCTCTTGTGCATAACTTGTTAGAACGAACAAACTTACTAAGGTATATATAATATATTTTTTTCGTGTCATCGTTGTTGTTTTTAGAAGAATCTTGGAGAGATTATTTTATCACGGTTACTGAATAGTTCGAAACGTAAAAACACTTCATATGAACCGTCATTGAATTGTGTATTTCCAAGTTCCGTTGTTTCACGATCGTATGCAAATCCTATCATGAAGCTATCTGATAATTGAAGTCCTACCAATCCGCTAAAAGCGGCACTCCAACGATAGGCAGCTCCTAACGTTAACTTGTCATTTATTAAGAAGTTTGCTGATAAGTCTGCCTGTAATGGCGCTCCAGAAACTGCTTTAAATAGTATGGCTGGCTTAAATTTCACACTATCACTCATGTCAAATACTACACCACCCATTAAGTACAGATTGATTCGTTCTTTGGCAACTGATAATGAAGATTCATCAAAATGTTTTGTTTCTAATAGATTTGGTGCTGATAAACCAACATACCAGCTTTCAGAGTTCCGGTAGTATATTCCCACTCCAATGTTTGGCGAAAATTTGTTATCAATGTTGGTTTGCAGTAATACATCTCCTGGACTGTATTCATTTAAACAGCTATAACACACATCTAATAAGTGACCACCAGCTTTTAAACCAAAAGATAGTTTTCCTTTTTCTGAGGTGTTCACCGTATATGAGAAATCAATGTTAAAGTATGTCTCATCCGTTGGACCTAATTGATCATTTATTAATGAAAATCCTAAACCTACTTTTCCCTTTTTTCCTATTGGAGAATGTAAGCTAAGTGTTTGCGTACGAGGTGCTCCTTCTAAACCTACCCATTGTGAACGATGTAATCCCGCCATACTTAATACGCCTCTCGACCCTGCATAGGCAGGATTGACACTTATGGTATTGTACATGTATTGCGTATACTGAGCGTCCTGTTGACCAAAACTTTCTAGTGAAAATACGGTGCTCAATAAGACTATGATGATGATGATTTTATTTCTCATTATAGTATGCTATGTTTTTGTTTATTAGTTATAGCGCACATACTACCGAAATAGTATGTACGCCTGTATATTTATCGTTGTATGTATAAGTAACCGGCTTTGCTTTTGCTTACACCATTGGCTACGTAATCAACAACGTAGTAATATGTTCCTACTGGTAACAGTTTGTTTCTTTGTATTGTTACTCGACCTTCAGAGATACCACGGAAGTACTTTCCGTTTTGTCCGTATCCACTTGTCTCATAAACTAATATTCCCCATCTGTTATAGATTCGCACTTGGTTGTCTGGGAACATTTCAATGTTTCTAATAGTGAACACATCGTTGTCTCCGTCTCCGTTTGGCGTTACTGCGTTGAAGATTTCTAAATCATCTTCTACAGTATTCGAATTGTTAACATCTAAGAAGTTTGGAAGTCCGTCTCCATCTTCATCATCTGTACCATCTGGTCCATTTGGAATCCCGTCACCGTCACAATCTCCATCTATCCAATCTTGACTTGGATCTAATGTGATGTCAGCAACATTTAAGTCACATGGATCATTTGGATCAGTTGGTGTTCCTCCGTTTGGTGGATTTAACTCGTCTCCGTTGGTTACTCCATCGCCATCACAATCTGCTGCTAAGTAATCATCACTTTGTGCAACTGTAACATCGTCTACATTGAAATCACATGGATCGTTTGGATCTGTTGGTGTTCCTCCGTTTGGTGGGTTCAACTCATCTCCGTTAGTTACTCCGTCGCCATCACAATCAGTTGTTAAGTAATCGCCTGATGGTGTTACAGTAATGTCACTCATATTTGAATCACATGGATCAGTCGGATCTGTTGGTGTTCCTCCGTTTGGTGGATTCAATTCATCTCCATTTGTTACTCCATCTCCATCACAGTCTGCTGCTAAATAATCTCCTGATTGAGCTACACTAATATCTGCTACATTGAAATCACATGGGTCAGTTGGATCGGTTGGTGTTCCTCCGTTTGGTGGCGTTAATTCGTCTCCATTGGTTACTCCATCTCCATCACAATCTGCTGTTAAGTAATCGCCTGTCTGCGCTACGCTAATATCGCCTGCATTAGAATCACATGGATCATTCGGATCTGTTGGTGTTCCTCCGTTTGGTGGGTTCAACTCGTCTCCGTTAGTTACTCCGTCGCCATCACAATCAGTTGTTAAGTAATCGCCTGATGGTGTTACAGTAATGTCACTCATATTTGAATCACATGGATCAGTCGGATCTGTTGGTGTTCCTCCGTTTGGTGGGTTCAACTCGTCTCCGTTAGTTACTCCGTCGCCATCACAATCAGTTGTTAAGTAATCGCCTGATGGTGTTACAGTAATGTCACTCATATTTGAATCACATGGATCAGTTGGATCTGTTGGTGTTCCTCCGTTTGGTGGATTCAATTCATCTCCATTTGTTACTCCATCTCCATCACAATCTGCTGTTAAGTAGTCTCCGCTTACTGCTATACTAACATCTGCTGCGTTGAAATCACAAGGATCGTTTGGATCTGTTGGTGTTCCTCCGTTTGGTGGCGTTAATTCGTCTCCATTGGTAACTCCGTCTCCGTCACAATCTGCTGTTAAGTAATCGCCACTAACGGCTACACTTATATCTGCTGCGTTGAAATCACATGGATCGTTTGGATCTGTTGGTGTTCCTCCGTTTGGTGGCGTTAATTCGTCTCCATTGGTAACTCCGTCTCCGTCACAATCTGCTGTTAAGTAATCTCCTGTCTGCGCTACGCTAATATCGCCTGCATTAGAATCACATGGATCATTCGGATCTGTTGGTGTTCCTCCGTTTGGTGGCGTTAATTCGTCTCCATTGGTTACTCCATCTCCATCACAATCTGCTGTTAAGTAGTCTCCGCTTACTGCTATACTAACATCTGCTGCGTTGAAATCACAAGGATCGTTTGGATCTGTTGGTGTTCCTCCGTTTGGTGGCGTTAATTCGTCTCCATTGGTTACTCCATCTCCATCACAATCTGCTGTTAAGTAGTCTCCGCTTACTGCTATACTAACATCTGCTGCGTTGAAATCACAAGGATCGTTTGGATCTGTTGGTGTTCCTCCGTTTGGTGGCGTTAATTCGTCTCCATTGGTAACTCCGTCTCCGTCACAATCTGCTGTTAAGTAATCGCCACTAACGGCTACACTTATATCTGCTGCGTTGAAATCACATGGATCGTTTGGATCTGTTGGTGTTCCTCCGTTTGGTGGCGTTAATTCGTCTCCATTGGTAACTCCGTCTCCGTCACAATCTGCTGTTAAGTAGTCTCCGCTTACTGCTATACTAACATCTGCTGCGTTGAAATCACAAGGATCGTTTGGATCTGTTGGTGTTCCTCCGTTTGGTGGCGTTAATTCGTCTCCATTGGTAACTCCGTCTCCGTCACAATCTGCTGTTAAGTAATCGCCACTAACGGCTACACTTATATCTGCTGCGTTGAAATCACATGGATCGTTTGGATCTGTTGGTGTTCCTCCGTTTGGTGGCGTTAATTCGTCTCCATTGGTAACTCCGTCTCCGTCACAATCTGCTGTTAAGTAATCTCCTGTTTGAGCTATACTAATATCTGCTGCATTGAAATCACATGGATCGTTTGGATCTGTTGGCGTTCCTCCATTTGGTGGCGTTAATTCGTCTCCATTGGTAACTCCGTCTCCATCACAATCGGTATTAGGATCAGATGTACAAATATCATTATCTGTAATTGTTACTGTTCCACTTGGATTTGTGTTACTAGTATTTCCACTTACAACTGTTCCACTTACATTAAATACTTCATCCATTTCGTCTAAAACATCGTCTGTAATTGGAATACTAATATTTACTGTCGTTTGTCCCGCTGGTATTGTTGCAGTGACCGTTGTTGTTGTATAATCTCCTGCATCTGCTGTTCCATCAGTTGTGGTGATAGTAACTACCGTGTCTACACTACTTGGTGTATCAATACTTACTGGAACTATTGCATTACCAACTGCCTCATCAACTATTACATCGCCAATTGTTACCATTGGTAAACCATCGTTGTCTGTAATTGTTATCGTTCCACTTGGATCTGTGTTACTTGTGTTGCCACTTGTGACAGTTCCATTTACTGTGAAATCTTCATTTGGCTCATCTATTAAATCATCCGTGATTGGAATGACGATAGAAACTGTGGTTTGTCCTGCTGGTATCGTTGCAGTCACCGTTGTTGTTGTGTAATCAGCTGTTCCTGCCGTTCCTGTGGTAGTGGTGATACTTACTACGGTATCTACACTACTTGGATTGCTGATAGTTACTGGTACACTTACTGTGCCTGCTCCTTCATCTACTGTTACATCTCCAATTACTATGGATGGTGTGTCGTTGTCTGTGATCGTTACCGTTCCGCTTGGATTCGTGTTGATTGTGTTTCCACTTACAACGTTTCCATCTACTGTGAATGTTTCTGTAGGTTCTCCAACAACATCATCTATAATTGGTATACTTACATTAACTGTGGTTTGTCCCGCTGGGATAGTTGCAGTTACTGTTGTGGTCGTGTAATCACTTGGACTTGTTGCATCAACGTTAGTTGTTGTGATGGTAACTACCGTGTCTACACTACTTGGTGTATCGATACTTACTGGAACTACTGCCGTGCCATCTGTCTCATCAACTATTACATCGCCAATTGTTACCATTGGTAAGCCATCATTGTCTGTAATTGTTATCGTTCCACTTGGATCTGTGTTACTTGTGTTGCCACTTGTGACAGTTCCATTTACTGTGAAATCTTCATTTGGCTCATCTATTAAATCATCCGTAATTGGAATGATAATAGAAACCGTTGTTTGTCCTGCTGGTATCGTTGCAGTCACAGTTGTTGTTGTGTAATCAGCTGTTCCTGCCGTTCCTGTGGTAGTGGTAATACTTACTACGGTATCTACACTACTTGGATTGCTGATAGTTACTGGTACACTTACTGTGCCTGCGCCTTCATCTACTGTTACATCTCCAATTACTATGGATGGTGTATCGTTGTCATTGATCGTTACTGTTCCGCTTGGATTCGTGTTGATTGTGTTTCCACTTACAACGTTTCCATCTACTGTGAATGTTTCTGTAGGTTCTCCAACAACATCATCTATAATTGGTATACTTACATTAACTGTGGTTTGTCCCGCTGGGATAGTTGCAGTTACTGTTGTGGTCGTGTAATCACTTGGACTTGTTGCATCAACGTTAGTTGTTGTGATGGTAACTACCGTGTCTACACTACTTGGTGTATCGATACTTACTGGAACTACTGCCGTGCCATCTGTCTCATCAACTATTACATCGCCAATTGTTACCATTGGTAAACCATCATTGTCTGTAATTGTTATCGTTCCACTTGGATTTGTGTTACTTGTGTTGCCACTTGTGACAGTTCCATTTACTGTGAAATCTTCATTTGGCTCATCTATTAAATCATCCGTGATTGGAATGATAATAGAAACCGTTGTTTGTCCTGCTGGTATCGTTGCAGTCACCGTTGTTGTTGTGTAATCAGCTGTTCCTGCAGTTCCTGTGGTAGTGGTGATACTTACTACGGTATCTACACTACTTGGATTGCTGATAGTTACTGGTACACTTACTGTGCCTGCGCCTTCATCTACTGTTACATCTCCAATTACTATGGATGGTGTGTCGTTGTCATTGATCGTTACCGTTCCGCTTGGATTCGTGTTGATTGTGTTTCCACTTACAACGTTTCCATCTACTGTGAATGTTTCTGTAGGTTCTCCAACAACATCATCTATAATTGGTACACTTACATTAACTGTGGTTTGTCCCGCTGGGATGGTTGCAGTTACTGTTGTGGTCGTGTAATCACTTGGACTTGTTGCATCAACGTTAGTTGTTGTGATGGTAACTACCGTGTCTACACTACTTGGCGTATCGATACTTACTGGAACTACTGCCGTGCCATCTGTCTCATCAACTATTACATCGCCAATTGTTACCATTGGTAAACCATCATTGTCTGTAATTGTTATCGTTCCACTTGGATTTGTGTTACTTGTGTTGCCACTTGTGACAGTTCCATTTACTGTGAAATCTTCATTTGGCTCATCTATTAAATCATCCGTGATTGGAATGACGATAGAAACTGTGGTTTGTCCTGCTGGTATCGTTGCAGTCACCGTTGTTGTTGTGTAATCAGCTGTTCCTGCCGTTCCTGTGGTAGTGGTAATACTTACTACGGTATCTACACTACTTGGATTGCTGATAGTTACTGGTACACTTACTGTGCCTGCGCCTTCATCTACTGTTACATCTCCAATTACTATGGATGGTGTGTCGTTATCAGTGATCGTTACTGTTCCGCTTGGATTCGTGTTGATTGTGTTTCCACTTACAACGTTTCCATCTACTGTGAATGTTTCTGTAGGTTCTCCAACAACATCATCTATAATTGGTACACTTACATTAACTGTGGTTTGTCCCGCTGGGATGGTTGCAGTTACTGTTGTGGTCGTGTAATCACTTGGACTTGTTGCATCAACGTTAGTTGTTGTGATGGTAACTACCGTGTCTACACTACTTGGTGTATCGATACTTACTGGAACTACTGCCGTGCCATCTGTCTCATCAACTATTACATCGCCAATTGTTACCATTGGTAAGCCATCGTTGTCTGTAATTGTAATTGTTCCACTTGGATCTGTGTTACTTGTGTTGCCACTTGTGACAGTTCCATTTACTGTGAAATCTTCATTTGGCTCATCTATTAAATCATCCGTAATTGGAATGATAATAGAAACCGTTGTTTGTCCTGCTGGTATCGTTGCAGTCACCGTTGTTGTTGTGTAATCAGCTGTTCCTGCCGTTCCTGTGGTAGTGGTAATACTTACTACGGTATCTACACTACTTGGATTGCTGATAGTTACTGGTACACTTACTGTGCCTGCGCCTTCATCTACTGTTACATCTCCAATTACTATGGATGGTGTATCGTTGTCATTGATCGTTACTGTTCCGCTTGGATTCGTGTTGATTGTGTTTCCACTTACAACGTTTCCATCTACTGTGAATGTTTCTGTAGGTTCTCCAACAACATCATCTATAATTGGTACACTTACATTAACTGTGGTTTGTCCCGCTGGGATGGTTGCAGTAACTGTTGTGGTCGTGTAATCACTTGGACTTGTTGCATCAACGTTAGTTGTTGTGATGGTAACTACCGTGTCTACACTACTTGGTGTATCGATACTTACTGGAACTACTGCCGTGCCATCTGTCTCATCAACTATTACATCGCCAATTGTTACCATTGGTAAGCCATCGTTGTCTGTAATTGTTATCGTTCCACTTGGATCTGTGTTACTTGTGTTGCCACTTGTGACAGTTCCATTTACTGTGAAATCTTCATTTGGCTCATCTATTAAATCATCCGTAATTGGAATGATAATAGAAACCGTTGTTTGTCCTGCTGGTATCGTTGCAGTCACCGTTGTTGTTGTGTAATCAGCTGTTCCTGCCGTTCCTGTGGTAGTGGTAATACTTACTACGGTATCTACACTACTTGGATTGCTGATAGTTACTGGTACACTTACTGTGCCTGCGCCTTCATCTACTGTTACATCTCCAATTACTATGGATGGTGTATCGTTGTCATTGATCGTTACTGTTCCGCTTGGATTCGTGTTGATTGTGTTTCCACTTACAACGTTTCCATCTACTGTGAATGTTTCTGTAGGTTCTCCAACAACATCATCTATAATTGGTATACTTACATTAACTGTGGTTTGTCCCGCTGGGATAGTTGCAGTTACTGTTGTGGTCGTGTAATCATTTGGACTTGTTGCATCAACGTTAGTTGTTGTGATGGTAACTACCGTGTCTACACTACTTGGTGTATCGATACTTACTGGAACTACTGCCGTGCCATCTGTCTCATCAACTATTACATCGCCAATTGTTACCATTGGTAAGCCATCGTTGTCTGTAATTGTTATCGTTCCACTTGGATCTGTGTTACTTGTGTTGCCACTTGTGACAGTTCCATTTACTGTGAAATCTTCATTTGGCTCATCTATTAAATCATCCGTGATTGGAATGATAATAGAAACCGTTGTTTGTCCTGCTGGTATCGTTGCAGTCACCGTTGTTGTTGTGTAATCAGCTGTTCCTGCCGTTCCTGTGGTAGTGGTAATACTTACTACGGTATCTACACTACTTGGATTGCTGATAGTTACTGGTACACTTACTGTGCCTGCTCCTTCATCTACTGTTACATCTCCAATTACTATGGATGGTGTGTCGTTGTCTGTGATCGTTACCGTTCCGCTATCTGTTGTATTGCTCGTGTTTCCACTAACTACGCTTCCGTTTACACTGAAGTCTTCTGTTGGTTCTCCAACTAAATCATCTGTGATTGGAATACTAACATTAACTGTTGTTTGTCCTGCTGGGATTGTTGCAGTAACTGTTGTGGTCGAGTAATCATTTGGATCTGTCGCTGAGTTATCTACTGTAGTGATCGATACAACAGTATCTACACTACTTGGATTTGCGATACTTACTGGGACACTTGCTGGCCCTGCGTTTTCTGCGATGGTTACATCTCCAACAGTAAACGCTGGCGTATCGTTATCTGTGATAGTTACTGTTCCGCTATCTGTTGTGTTTGATGTGTTTCCACTTACAACGTTTCCATTGACTGTAAAGTTTTCAGTTGGTTCTCCAACTAAATCATCCGTAATTGGAATTGATACATTCACTGTTGTTTGTCCTGCTGGGATTGTTGCAGTTACTGTAGTGGTCGAGTAATCATTTGGATCTGTTGCACTGTTATCAACCGTGGTAATACTTACAACCGTATCTACTGAACTTGGATTGTCAATACTTACTGGAACTGATGCGCTTCCGCCATTTTCTGCGATTGTTACATCTCCAACTGTAAATGCTGGTGTGTCATTATCTGTAATGGTTACTGTTCCGCTATCTGTTGTGTTTGATGTGTTTCCACTAACTACGCTTCCGTTTACACTGAAGTCTTCCGTTGGTTCTCCTACTAAATCATCCGTAATTGGAATTGATACATTCACTGTTGTTTGTCCTGCTGGGATTGTTGCAGTTACTGTAGTGGTCGAGTAATCATTTGGATCTGTTGCACTGTTATCAACCGTGGTAATACTTACAACCGTATCTACTGAACTTGGATTGTCAATACTTACTGGAACTGATGCGCTTCCGCCATTTTCTGCGAT
This sequence comes from Kordia antarctica, assembly GCF_009901525.1. Lineage (NCBI taxonomy): Bacteria > Pseudomonadati > Bacteroidota > Flavobacteriia > Flavobacteriales > Flavobacteriaceae > Kordia > Kordia antarctica. Next base: position 4,865,119 of record NZ_CP019288.1, on the reverse strand, counting down.
TGTTACATCTCCAACTGTAAATGCTGGTGTGTCATTATCTGTAATGGTTACTGTTCCGCTATCTGTTGCGTTGCTCGTGTTTCCACTAACTACGCTTCCGTTTACACTGAAGTCTTCCGTTGGTTCTCCAACTAAATCATCTGTGATTGGAATACTAACGTTCACAGTCGTTTGTCCTGCTGGGATTGTTGCAGTAACCGTTGTGGTCGAGTAATCCGCTGGATCTGTCGCTGAGTTATCTACTGTAGTGATACTTACAACCGTATCTACTGAACTTGGATTGTCAATACTTACTGGAACTGATGCGCTTCCGCCATTTTCTGCGATGGTTACATCTCCAACTGTAAATGCTGGTGTGTCATTATCTGTAATGGTTACTGTTCCGCTATCTGTGGTGTTTGATGTGTTTCCACTTACTACACTTCCGTTTACACTGAAGTTTTCCGTTGGTTCTCCTACTAAATCATCCGTAATTGGAATTGATACATTCACTGTTGTTTGTCCTGCTGGGATTGTTGCAGTTACTGTAGTGGTCGAGTAATCATTTGGATCTGTTGCACTGTTATCAACCGTGGTAATACTTACAACCGTATCTACTGAACTTGGATTGTCAATACTTACTGGAACTGATGCGCTTCCGCCATTTTCTGCGATTGTTACATCTCCAACTGTGAATGCTGGTGTGTCGTTGTCAGTAATGGTTACTGTTCCGCTGTCGGTTGCGTTTGAAGTGTTTCCACTAACTACGCTTCCGTTTACACTGAAGTCTTCTGTTGGTTCTCCAACTAAATCATCGGTAATTGGAATACTAACATTTACTGTGGTTTGTCCTGCTGGGATTGTTGCAGTAACCGTTGTGGTCGAGTAATCATTTGGATCTGTCGCTGAGTTATCTACTGTAGTGATACTTACAACGGTATCTACACTACTTGGGTTTGCTATGCTAACTGGAACTGATGCGCTTCCGCCATTTTCTGCGATCGTTACATCACCAACTGTGAATGCTGGTGTGTCGTTATCTGTAATGGTTACTGTTCCGCTATCTGTTGTATTGCTTGTGTTTCCACTTACTACACTTCCGTTTACACTGAAGTCTTCTGTTGGTTCTCCAACTAAATCATCCGTAATTGGAATTGATACATTCACTGTTGTTTGTCCTGCTGGGATTGTTGCAGTTACTGTTGTGGTCGAGTAATCTGCTGGATTAACCGCAGTATTATCTACAGTAGTAATTGATACAACCGTATCTACTGAACTTGGATTTGCAATGCTCACAGGAACTGATGCGCTTCCGCCATTTTCTGCGATTGTTACATCACCTACTGTAAATGCTGGTGTGTCGTTGTCAGTGATGGTTACGGTTCCGCTATCTGTTGTGTTTGATGTGTTTCCACTTACAACGTTTCCGTTAACTGTAAAGTTTTCTGTTGGTTCTCCTACTAAATCATCTGTGATTGGAATTGATACGTTTACGGTGGTTTGTCCTGCTGGGATTGTTGCAGTAACTGTCGTGGTCGAGTAATCCGCTGGATTAACCGCAGTGTTATCTACTGTAGTGATTGATACAACCGTATCTACACTACTTGGATTTGCGATACTTACTGGGACACTTGCTGGTCCTGCGTTTTCTGCAAGCGTTACATCACCTACTGTAAAGGCTGGTGTGTCGTTGTCTGTGATGGTTACTGTTCCGCTATCTGTAGTGTTTGATGTGTTTCCACTAACTACGCTTCCGTTTACACTGAAGTCTTCTGTTGGTTCTCCAACTAAGTCATCTGTGATTGGAATACTAACGTTCACGCTCGTTTGTCCTGCTGGAATCGTAGCAGTTACTGTCGTGGTCGAGTAATCATTTGGATCTGTAGCACTGTTATCTACTGTAGTGATACTTACAACGGTATCTACACTACTTGGGTTTGCTATGCTAACTGGAACTGATGCGCTACCGCCGTTTTCTGCGATGGTTACATCTCCAACAGTAAATGCTGGTGTATCATTATCTGTGATGGTTACGGTTCCGCTATCTGTGGTGTTTGATGTGTTTCCACTTACTACGCTTCCGTTTACACTAAAGTCTTCCGTTGGTTCTCCAACTAAATCATCTGTAATTGGAATTGATACATTCACTGTTGTTTGTCCTGCTGGGATTGTTGCAGTAACCGTTGTGGTCGAGTAATCCGCTGGATCTGTCGCTGAGTTATCTACTGTAGTGATACTCACTACCGTATCTACTGAACTTGGATTGTCAATACTTACTGGAACTGATGCGCTTCCGCCATTTTCTGCGATCGTTACATCACCTACTGTAAAGGCCGGCGTGTCGTTATCTGTGATGGTTACTGTTCCGCTATCTGTTGCGTTGCTCGTGTTTCCACTTACTACGCTTCCGTTTACCGTAAAGTCTTCTGTTGGTTCTCCAACTAAATCATCCGTGATTGGAATTGATACGTTTACGGTGGTTTGTCCTGCTGGGATTGTTGCAGTAACTGTCGTGGTCGAGTAATCCGCTGGATTAACCGCAGTATTATCTACTGTAGTAATCGATACAACAGTATCTACACTACTTGGGTTTGCGATACTTACTGGAACACTTGCTGGTCCTGCGTTTTCTACGATGGTTACATCTCCAACAGTAAACGCTGGTGTGTCGTTATCTGTGATGGTTACTGTTCCGCTATCTGTGGTGTTTGATGTGTTTCCACTTACTACGCTTCCGTTTACACTAAAGTCTTCCGTTGGTTCTCCAACTAAATCATCCGTGATTGGAATACTAACATTAACTGTTGTCTGTCCTGCTGGAATTGTTGCAGTGACTGTCGTGGTCGAGTAATCATTTGGATCTGTTGCACTGTTATCAACCGTGGTAATACTTACTACCGTATCTACTGAACTTGGATTGTCAATACTCACAGGAACTGATGCCGATCCGCCATTTTCTGCGATCGTTACATCTCCAACAGTAAATGCTGGTGTATCATTATCTGTGATGGTTACTGTTCCGCTATCTGTTGTATTGCTTGTGTTTCCACTTACTACACTTCCGTTTACACTGAAGTCTTCTGTTGGTTCTCCAACTAAATCATCTGTGATTGGAATTGATACATTCACGGTGGTTTGTCCTGCTGGGATTGTTGCAGTAACTGTTGTTGACGAGTAATCCGCTGGATCTGTCGCTGAGTTATCTACTGTAGTGATACTCACTACCGTATCTACTGAACTTGGATTGTCAATACTTACTGGAACTGATGCCGATCCGCCATTTTCTGCGATCGTTACATCACCTACTGTGAATGCTGGTGTATCATTATCTGTGATGGTTACTGTTCCGCTATCTGTTGTGTTGCTCGTGTTTCCACTTACTACGCTTCCGTTTACACTGAAGTCTTCCGTTGGTTCTCCAACTAAATCATCTGTGATTGGGATACTAACGTTTACTGTGGTTTGTCCTGCTGGAATTGTTGCAGTAACTGTTGTGGTCGAGTAATCCGCTGGATTAACCGCAGTATTATCTACAGTAGTGATACTTACTACGGTATCTACACTACTTGGGTTTGCGATACTTACTGGGACACTTGCTGGTCCTGCGTTTTCTGCAAGCGTTACATCTCCAACTGTAAAGGCTGGTGTGTCGTTATCTGTAATGGTAACTGTTCCGCTATCTGTTGTGTTTGAGGTGTTTCCACTTACTACGTTTCCGTTAACTGTAAAGTTTTCCGTTGGTTCTCCTACTAAATCATCTGTGATTGGAATTGATACATTCACTGTTGTTTGTCCTGCTGGAATCGTAGCAGTTACTGTCGTGGTCGAGTAATCATTTGGATCTGTCGCTGAGTTATCTACAGTAGTGATCGATACAACAGTATCTACACTACTTGGATTTGCGATACTTACTGGTACACTTGCTGGTCCAGCGTTTTCTGCAAGCGTTACATCACCTACTGTAAAGGCTGGTGTGTCGTTATCTGTAATGGTTACTGTTCCGCTATCTGTTGTGTTTGATGTGTTTCCACTTACTACGCTTCCATTGACTGTAAAGTTTTCCGTTGGTTCTCCTACTAAATCATCGGTAATTGGAATACTAACATTAACTGTTGTCTGTCCTGCTGGAATCGTAGCAGTTACTGTCGTGGTCGAGTAATCCGCTGGATCAGTCGCTGAGTTATCTACTGTAGTGATACTTACTACTGTATCTACTGAACTTGGATTGTCAATACTTACTGGAACTGATGCGCTTCCGCCATTTTCTGCGATGGTTACATCACCTACTGTAAAGGCTGGTGTGTCGTTATCTGTAATGGTAACTGTTCCGCTATCTGTGGTGTTTGAGGTGTTTCCACTTACTACGTTTCCGTTTACACTAAAGTTTTCTGTTGGTTCTCCAACTAAATCATCTGTGATTGGAATACTTACATTCACTGTTGTTTGTCCTGCTGGAATTGTTGCAGTTACTGTTGTTGACGAGTAATCCGCTGGATCAGTCGCTGTGTTATCTACTGTAGTGATTGATACAACCGTATCTACACTACTTGGATTTGCGATACTTACTGGAACACTTGCTGGCCCTGCGTTTTCTGCAATTGTTACATCACCTACTGTAAAGGCTGGTGTGTCGTTATCTGTGATTGTTACTGTTCCGCTGTCTGTTGTGTTACTTGTGTTTCCACTTACTACTGTTCCATTAACTGTAAGATTTTCCGTTGGCTCTCCAACTAAATCATCCGTGATTGGAATTGATACGTTTACGGTGGTTTGTCCTGCTGGGATTGTTGCAGTGACTGTCGTGGTCGAGTAATCCGCTGGATTAACCGCAGTATTATCTACAGTAGTGATACTTACAACAGTATCTACTGAACTTGGATTAGCAATGCTAACTGGAACACTTGCTGGTCCTGCGTTTTCTGCAAGCGTCACATCTCCAACTGTGAATGCTGGTGTGTCGTTATCTGTAATGGTTACTGTTCCGCTATCTGTTGTGTTGCTCGTGTTTCCACTAACTACGCTTCCGTTTACACTGAAGTCTTCCGTTGGTTCTCCAACTAAATCATCTGTGATTGGAATTGATACATTCACTGTTGTTTGTCCTGCTGGAATTGTAGCAGTTACTGTCGTGGTCGAGTAATCATTTGGATCTGTTGCACTGTTATCAACCGTGGTAATACTTACTACCGTATCTACTGAACTTGGATTGTCAATACTCACAGGAACTGATGCCGATCCGCCATTTTCTGCGATCGTTACATCTCCAACTGTGAATGCTGGTGTATCATTATCTGTGATGGTTACTGTTCCGCTATCTGTTGTATTGCTTGTGTTTCCACTTACTACACTTCCGTTTACACTGAAGTCTTCCGTTGGTTCTCCTACTAAATCATCCGTAATTGGAATTGATACATTCACTGTTGTTTGTCCTGCTGGGATTGTTGCAGTTACTGTAGTGGTCGAGTAATCATTTGGATCTGTTGCACTGTTATCAACCGTGGTAATACTTACAACCGTATCTACTGAACTTGGATTGTCAATACTTACTGGAACTGATGCGCTTCCGCCATTTTCTGCGATTGTTACATCTCCAACTGTAAATGCTGGTGTGTCATTATCTGTAATGGTTACTGTTCCGCTATCTGTTGCGTTGCTCGTGTTTCCACTAACTACGCTTCCGTTTACACTGAAGTCTTCCGTTGGTTCTCCAACTAAATCATCTGTGATTGGAATACTAACGTTCACAGTCGTTTGTCCTGCTGGGATTGTTGCAGTAACCGTTGTGGTCGAGTAATCCGCTGGATCTGTCGCTGAGTTATCTACTGTAGTGATACTTACAACCGTATCTACTGAACTTGGATTGTCAATACTTACTGGAACTGATGCGCTTCCGCCATTTTCTGCGATGGTTACATCTCCAACTGTAAATGCTGGTGTGTCATTATCTGTAATGGTTACTGTTCCGCTATCTGTGGTGTTTGATGTGTTTCCACTTACTACACTTCCGTTTACACTGAAGTTTTCCGTTGGTTCTCCTACTAAATCATCCGTAATTGGAATTGATACATTCACTGTTGTTTGTCCTGCTGGGATTGTTGCAGTTACTGTAGTGGTCGAGTAATCATTTGGATCTGTTGCACTGTTATCAACCGTGGTAATACTTACAACCGTATCTACTGAACTTGGATTGTCAATACTTACTGGAACTGATGCCGATCCGCCATTTTCTGCGATCGTTACATCACCTACTGTAAAGGCTGGTGTGTCATTATCTGTGATGGTTACTGTTCCGCTATCTGTTGTATTGCTCGTGTTTCCACTTACAACGTTTCCGTTTACACTGAAGTCTTCCGTTGGTTCCCCAACTAAATCATCTGTGATTGGAATTGATACATTCACTGTTGTTTGTCCTGCTGGGATTGTTGCAGTTACTGTTGTGGTCGAGTAATCATTTGGATCTGTCGCTGAGTTATCTACTGTAGTGATCGATACAACAGTATCTACACTACTTGGATTTGCGATACTTACTGGGACACTTGCTGGTCCTGCGTTTTCTGCGATGGTTACATCTCCAACAGTAAACGCTGGCGTATCATTATCTGTAATTGTTACCGTTCCGCTATCTGTTGCGTTTGATGTGTTTCCACTAACTACGCTTCCGTTTACACTGAAGTCTTCCGTTGGTTCTCCAACGATGTCATCTGTGATTGGAATACTAACATTCACGCTCGTTTGTCCTGCTGGAATCGTTGCAGTAACTGTCGTTGTCGAGTAATCCGCTGGATTAACCGCTGTGTTATCTACAGTAGTGATGGATACTACTGTATCTACACTACTTGGGTTTGCGATACTAACTGGTACACTTGCTGGTCCAGCGTTTTCTGCGATGGTTACATCACCTACTGTAAAGGCTGGCGTGTCATTATCTGTAATTGTTACTGTTCCGCTATCTGTTGCGTTTGATGTGTTTCCACTTACTACGTTTCCGTTAACTGTAAAGTTTTCCGTTGGTTCTCCTACTAAATCATCTGTGATTGGAATTGATACATTAACTGTGGTTTGTCCCGCTGGAATGGTTGCAGTAACTGTCGTGGTCGAGTAATCCGCTGGATTAACCGCAGTGTTATCTACTGTAGTAATCGATACAACCGTATCTACACTACTTGGGTTTGCGATACTTACTGGGACACTTGCTGGTCCTGCGTTTTCTGCAAGCGTTACATCTCCGACTGTAAAGGCTGGCGTGTCATTATCTGTAATTGTTACCGTTCCGCTATCTGTTGTATTGCTCGTGTTTCCACTTACAACGTTTCCGTTAACTGTAAAGTTTTCTGTTGGTTCTCCTACTAAATCATCTGTGATTGGAATTGATACATTCACTGTTGTTTGTCCTGCTGGGATTGTTGCAGTTACTGTAGTGGTCGAGTAATCATTTGGATCAGTCGCTGAGTTATCTACTGTAGTGATACTTACTACCGTATCTACTGAACTTGGATTGTCAATACTTACTGGAACTGATGCACTACCGCCATTTTCTGCGATTGTTACATCTCCAACAGTAAAGGCTGGCGTATCATTATCTGTAATTGTTACTGTTCCGCTATCTGTTGTATTGCTCGTGTTTCCACTTACTACGCTTCCGTTTACACTGAAGTCTTCCGTTGGTTCCCCAACTAAATCATCTGTAATTGGAATTGATACGTTCACAGTTGTTTGTCCTGCTGGGATTGTTGCAGTAACTGTTGTTGACGAGTAATCCGCTGGATTAACCGCAGTGTTATCTACAGTAGTGATCGATACAACTGTATCTACACTACTTGGATTGTCAATACTCACAGGAACTGATGCCGATCCGCCATTTTCTGCGATCGTTACATCACCTACTGTAAAGGCTGGTGTGTCATTATCTGTGATGGTTACTGTTCCGCTATCTGTTGCGTTTGAAGTGTTTCCACTAACTACGCTTCCGTTAACTGTAAAGTTTTCTGTTGGTTCTCCAACTAAATCATCTGTGATTGGAATTGATACATTCACTGTTGTTTGTCCTGCTGGAATTGTTGCAGTAACTGTCGTGGTCGAGTAATCCGCTGGATTAACCGCAGTATTATCTACTGTAGTAATCGATACAACAGTATCTACACTACTTGGGTTTGCGATACTTACTGGAACACTTGCTGGTCCTGCGTTTTCTACGATGGTTACATCTCCAACAGTAAACGCTGGTGTGTCGTTATCTGTGATGGTTACTGTTCCGCTATCTGTGGTGTTTGATGTGTTTCCACTTACTACGCTTCCGTTTACACTAAAGTCTTCCGTTGGTTCTCCAACTAAATCATCCGTGATTGGAATACTAACATTAACTGTTGTCTGTCCTGCTGGAATTGTTGCAGTGACTGTCGTGGTCGAGTAATCATTTGGATCTGTTGCACTGTTATCAACCGTGGTAATACTTACTACCGTATCTACTGAACTTGGATTGTCAATACTCACAGGAACTGATGCCGATCCGCCATTTTCTGCGATCGTTACATCTCCAACAGTAAATGCTGGTGTATCATTATCTGTGATGGTTACTGTTCCGCTATCTGTTGTATTGCTTGTGTTTCCACTTACTACACTTCCGTTTACACTGAAGTCTTCTGTTGGTTCTCCAACTAAATCATCTGTGATTGGAATTGATACATTCACGGTGGTTTGTCCTGCTGGGATTGTTGCAGTAACTGTTGTTGACGAGTAATCCGCTGGATCTGTCGCTGAGTTATCTACTGTAGTGATACTCACTACCGTATCTACTGAACTTGGATTGTCAATACTTACTGGAACTGATGCCGATCCGCCATTTTCTGCGATCGTTACATCACCTACTGTGAATGCTGGTGTATCATTATCTGTGATGGTTACTGTTCCGCTATCTGTTGTGTTGCTCGTGTTTCCACTTACTACGCTTCCGTTTACACTGAAGTCTTCCGTTGGTTCTCCAACTAAATCATCTGTGATTGGGATACTAACGTTTACTGTGGTTTGTCCTGCTGGAATTGTTGCAGTAACTGTTGTGGTCGAGTAATCCGCTGGATTAACCGCAGTATTATCTACAGTAGTGATACTTACTACGGTATCTACACTACTTGGGTTTGCGATACTTACTGGGACACTTGCTGGTCCTGCGTTTTCTGCAAGCGTTACATCTCCAACTGTAAAGGCTGGTGTGTCGTTATCTGTAATGGTAACTGTTCCGCTATCTGTTGTGTTTGAGGTGTTTCCACTTACTACGTTTCCGTTAACTGTAAAGTTTTCCGTTGGTTCTCCTACTAAATCATCTGTGATTGGAATTGATACATTCACTGTTGTTTGTCCTGCTGGAATCGTAGCAGTTACTGTCGTGGTCGAGTAATCATTTGGATCTGTCGCTGAGTTATCTACAGTAGTGATCGATACAACAGTATCTACACTACTTGGATTTGCGATACTTACTGGTACACTTGCTGGTCCAGCGTTTTCTGCAAGCGTTACATCACCTACTGTAAAGGCTGGTGTGTCGTTATCTGTAATGGTTACTGTTCCGCTATCTGTTGTGTTTGATGTGTTTCCACTTACTACGCTTCCATTGACTGTAAAGTTTTCCGTTGGTTCTCCTACTAAATCATCGGTAATTGGAATACTAACATTAACTGTTGTCTGTCCTGCTGGAATCGTAGCAGTTACTGTCGTGGTCGAGTAATCCGCTGGATCAGTCGCTGAGTTATCTACTGTAGTGATACTTACTACTGTATCTACTGAACTTGGATTGTCAATACTTACTGGAACTGATGCGCTTCCGCCATTTTCTGCGATGGTTACATCACCTACTGTAAAGGCTGGTGTGTCGTTATCTGTAATGGTAACTGTTCCGCTATCTGTGGTGTTTGAGGTGTTTCCACTTACTACGTTTCCGTTTACACTAAAGTTTTCTGTTGGTTCTCCAACTAAATCATCTGTGATTGGAATACTTACATTCACTGTTGTTTGTCCTGCTGGAATTGTTGCAGTTACTGTTGTTGACGAGTAATCCGCTGGATCAGTCGCTGTGTTATCTACTGTAGTGATTGATACAACCGTATCTACACTACTTGGATTTGCGATACTTACTGGAACACTTGCTGGCCCTGCGTTTTCTGCAATTGTTACATCACCTACTGTAAAGGCTGGTGTGTCGTTATCTGTGATTGTTACTGTTCCGCTGTCTGTTGTGTTACTTGTGTTTCCACTTACTACTGTTCCATTAACTGTAAGATTTTCCGTTGGCTCTCCAACTAAATCATCCGTGATTGGAATTGATACGTTTACGGTGGTTTGTCCTGCTGGGATTGTTGCAGTGACTGTCGTGGTCGAGTAATCCGCTGGATTAACCGCAGTATTATCTACAGTAGTGATACTTACAACAGTATCTACTGAACTTGGATTAGCAATGCTAACTGGAACACTTGCTGGTCCTGCGTTTTCTGCAAGCGTCACATCTCCAACTGTGAATGCTGGTGTGTCGTTATCTGTAATGGTTACTGTTCCGCTATCTGTTGTGTTGCTCGTGTTTCCACTAACTACGCTTCCGTTTACACTGAAGTCTTCCGTTGGTTCTCCAACTAAATCATCTGTGATTGGAATTGATACATTCACTGTTGTTTGTCCTGCTGGAATTGTAGCAGTTACTGTCGTGGTCGAGTAATCATTTGGATCTGTTGCACTGTTATCAACCGTGGTAATACTTACTACCGTATCTACTGAACTTGGATTGTCAATACTCACAGGAACTGATGCCGATCCGCCATTTTCTGCGATCGTTACATCTCCAACTGTGAATGCTGGTGTATCATTATCTGTGATGGTTACTGTTCCGCTATCTGTTGTATTGCTTGTGTTTCCACTTACTACACTTCCGTTTACACTGAAGTCTTCTGTTGGTTCTCCAACTAAATCATCTGTGATTGGAATACTTACATTCACTGTTGTTTGTCCTGCTGGGATTGTTGCAGTAACTGTTGTTGACGAGTAATCCGCTGGATTAACCGCTGAGTTATCTACTGTAGTGATACTCACTACTGTATCTACTGAACTTGGATTGTCAATACTCACAGGAACTGATGCGCTTCCGCCATTTTCTGCGATCGTTACATCTCCAACTGTAAAAGCTGGTGTGTCATTATCAGTGATGGTTACTGTTCCGCTATCTGTTGCGTTTGAAGTGTTTCCACTAACTACGCTTCCGTTTACACTGAAGTCTTCTGTTGGTTCTCCAACTAAATCATCTGTGATTGGAATACTAACATTAACTGTTGTTTGTCCTGCTGGGATTGTTGCAGTAACTGTTGTGGTCGAGTAATCATTTGGATCTGTCGCTGAGTTATCTACTGTAGTGATCGATACAACAGTATCTACACTACTTGGATTTGCGATACTTACTGGGACACTTGCTGGCCCTGCGTTTTCTGCGATGGTTACATCTCCAACAACGAACGCTGGTGTATTAGCATCTGTGATTGTTACTGTTCCACTTGGATCTGTATTATTTGTGTTACCACTTGTTACAGTTCCATTAACTGTGAAATCTTCAGTTGGTTCTCCTGTAAGATCAGCGACAATTGGAATACTAACATTAACGCTTGTTTGACCCGCTGGAATTGTTACAGTTACAGTAGTGCTAGTATAATCATTTGGATTAACCGCTGTGTTATCTACTGTAGTGATACTAACTACCGTATCTACTGAGCTTGGATTGCTGATGCTGACAGGAACATTTGCCGTACCTACTGATTCAGTTACTGTTAAATTACCTATTACTATTACTGGTGTGTCGTTATCTGTAATGGTTACTGTTCCGCTATCTGTTGCATTGCTCGTGTTTCCACTTACTACGCTTCCGTTTACACTAAAGTTTTCTGTTGGTTCTCCAACTAAATCATCCGTGATTGGAATACTAACATTTACTGTTGTCTGTCCTGCTGGAATTGTTGCAGTAACGGTCGTTGTGGTGTAATCCGCTGGATTAACCGCTGTATTATCTACAGTAGTGATCGATACAACTGTATCTACTGAACTTGGATTAGCAATGCTAACTGGAACTGATGCGCTACCGCCGTTTTCTGCGATCGTTACATCTCCAACAGTAAATGCTGGTGTATCATTATCTGTGATGGTTACGGTTCCGCTATCTGTTGTGTTTGATGTGTTTCCACTTACTACGCTTCCATTTACCGTAAAGTCTTCTGTTGGTTCTCCTACTAAATCATCTGTAATTGGAATACTAACATTAACTGTTGTCTGTCCTGCTGGAATTGTTGCAGTGACTGTCGTGGTCGAGTAATCATTTGGATCTGTTGCACTGTTATCAACCGTGGTAATACTTACTACCGTATCTACTGAACTTGGATTGTCAATACTCACAGGAACTGATGCCGATCCGCCATTTTCTGCGATCGTTACATCACCTACTGTGAATGCTGGTGTATCATTATCTGTGATGGTTACTGTTCCGCTATCTGTTGTATTGCTTGTGTTTCCACTTACTACACTTCCGTTTACACTGAAGTCTTCTGTTGGTTCTCCAACTAAATCATCTGTAATTGGAATTGATACGTTCACAGTTGTTTGTCCTGCTGGAATTGTTGCAGTGACTGTTGTGGTCGAGTAATCATTTGGATCAGTTGCAGAGTTATCAACCGTGGTAATACTCACTACTGTATCTACTGAACTTGGATTGTTTATACTTACTGGAACTGATGCGCTTCCGCCATTTTCTGCGATCGTTACATCTCCAACTGTAAAGGCTGGTGTGTCGTTATCTGTAATGGTTACTGTTCCGCTATCTGTTGCATTGCTCGTGTTTCCACTTACAACGTTTCCGTTTACACTGAAGTTTTCCGTTGGTTCTCCTACTAAATCATCGGTAATTGGAATACTAACATTAACTGTTGTCTGTCCTGCTGGGATTGTTGCAGTAACCGTTGTGGTCGAGTAATCATTTGGATCTGTCGCTGTGTTATCTACTGTAGTGATACTTACAACGGTATCTACTGAGCTTGGATTGTCAATACTTACTGGAACTGATGCCGATCCGCCATTTTCTGCGATTGTTACATCTCCAACAGTAAACGCTGGTGTGTCGTTATCTGTAATGGTTACTGTTCCGCTATCTGTTGCATTGCTCGTGTTTCCACTAACTACGCTTCCGTTTACACTGAAGTTTTCTGTTGGTTCTCCAACTAAATCATCTGTGATTGGAATACTAACGTTTACTGTTGTTTGTCCTGCTGGGATTGTTGCAGTAACTGTTGTTGACGAGTAATCATTTGGATCTGTCGCTGAGTTATCTACTGTAGTGATACTCACTACTGTATCTACTGAGCTTGGATTGTCAATACTTACTGGAACACTTGCTGGTCCTGCGTTTTCTGCGATCGTTACATCACCTACTGTAAATGCTGGTGTATCATTATCTGTGATGGTTACGGTTCCGCTATCTGTTGTGTTTGATGTGTTTCCACTTACAACGCTTCCGTTTACACTGAAGTCTTCTGTTGGTTCTCCAACTAAATCATCTGTGATTGGAATACTAACATTAACTGTTGTTTGTCCCGCTGGAATTGTTGCAGTAACTGTTGTGGTCGAGTAATCATTTGGATCTGTAGCACTGTTATCAACCGTTGTGATTGATACTACCGTATCTACACTACTTGGGTTTGCGATACTTACTGGAACACTTGCTGGTCCTGCGTTTTCTACGATGGTTACATCTCCAACTGTGAATGCTGGTGTGTCGTTATCTGTGATGGTTACTGTTCCGCTATCTGTTGTGTTTGAAGTGTTTCCACTAACTACGCTTCCGTTTACACTGAAGTCTTCCGTTGGTTCTCCAACTAAATCATCTGTGATTGGAATTGATACGTTTACGGTGGTTTGTCCTGCTGGGATTGTTGCAGTAACTGTCGTGGTCGAGTAATCCGCTGGATTAACCGCTGTGTTATCTACTGTAGTGATTGATACAACCGTATCTACACTACTTGGGTTTGCGATACTTACTGGAACTGATGCCGATCCGCCGTTTTCTGCGATTGTTACATCTCCAACAGTAAACGCTGGTGTGTCGTTGTCTGTAATGGTTACTGTTCCGCTATCTGTTGCATTGCTCGTGTTTCCACTAACTACGCTTCCGTTAACTGTAAAGTTTTCTGTTGGTTCTCCAACTAAATCATCTGTGATTGGAATACTAACGTTTACTGTTGTTTGTCCTGCTGGGATTGTTGCAGTGACTGTTGTGGTCGAGTAATCATTTGGATCTGTCGCTGAGTTATCTACTGTAGTGATACTTACAACGGTATCTACACTACTTGGATTGTCAATACTTACTGGAACTGATGCGCTTCCGCCATTTTCTGCGATCGTTACATCTCCAACTGTAAATGCTGGTGTGTCGTTATCTGTAATGGTTACTGTTCCGCTGTCTGTTGCGTTGCTTGTGTTTCCACTTACTACACTTCCGTTTACACTAAAGTTTTCTGTTGGTTCTCCAACTAAATCATCTGTGATTGGAATTGATACATTAACTGTTGTTTGTCCTGCTGGAATTGTTGCAGTTACTGTTGTTGACGAGTAATCCGCTGGATCAGTCGCTGTGTTATCTACTGTAGTGATTGATACAACCGTATCTACACTACTTGGATTTGCGATACTTACTGGAACACTTGCTGGCCCTGCGTTTTCTGCAATTGTTACATCACCTACTGTAAAGGCTGGTGTGTCGTTATCTGTGATTGTTACTGTTCCGCTGTCTGTTGTGTTACTTGTGTTTCCACTTACTACGCTTCCATTTACACTAAAGTCTTCCGTTGGTTCTCCAACTAAATCATCCGTAATTGGAATTGATACATTCACTGTTGTTTGTCCTGCTGGGATTGTTGCAGTTACTGTCGTGGTCGAGTAATCATTTGGATCTGTTGCACTGTTATCAACCGTGGTAATACTTACAACCGTATCTACTGAACTTGGATTGTCAATACTTACTGGAACTGATGCGCTTCCGCCATTTTCTGCGATTGTTACATCTCCAACTGTAAATGCTGGTGTGTCGTTATCTGTGATTGTTACTGTTCCGCTGTCTGTTGTGTTACTTGTGTTTCCACTTACTACTGTTCCATTAACTGTAAGATTTTCCGTTGGCTCTCCTACTAAATCATCCGTAATTGGAATTGATACATTCACTGTTGTTTGTCCTGCTGGAATTGTTGCAGTGACTGTAGTGGTCGAGTAATCATTTGGATCTGTTGCACTGTTATCAACCGTGGTAATACTTACTACCGTATCTACTGAACTTGGATTGTCAATACTCACAGGAACTGATGCCGATCCGCCGTTTTCTGCGATCGTTACATCTCCAACTGTAAAGGCTGGTGTATCGTTATCTGTAATGGTTACTGTTCCGCTATCTGTTGCGTTTGATGTGTTTCCACTAACTACGCTTCCGTTTACACTGAAGTCTTCTGTTGGTTCTCCAACTAAATCATCCGTAATTGGAATTGATACATTCACTGTTGTTTGTCCTGCTGGGATTGTTGCAGTTACTGTTGTTGACGAGTAATCCGCTGGATCTGTCGCTGTGTTATCTACTGTAGTGATTGATACAACCGTATCTACACTACTTGGGTTTGCGATACTTACTGGAACTGATGCCGATCCGCCGTTTTCTGCGATTGTTACATCTCCAACTGTAAATGCTGGTGTGTCATTATCTGTAATGGTTACTGTTCCGCTATCTGTTGCGTTGCTTGTGTTTCCACTAACTACGCTTCCGTTTACACTGAAGTCTTCCGTTGGTTCTCCTACTAAATCATCTGTGATTGGAATTGATACATTCACTGTTGTTTGTCCTGCTGGGATTGTTGCAGTTACTGTCGTGGTCGAGTAATCATTTGGATCTGTTGCACTGTTATCAACCGTGGTAATACTTACAACCGTATCTACTGAACTTGGATTGTCAATACTTACTGGAACTGATGCGCTTCCGCCATTTTCTGCGATTGTTACATCTCCAACTGTAAATGCTGGTGTGTCATTATCTGTAATGGTTACTGTTCCGCTATCTGTTGCGTTGCTTGTGTTTCCACTAACTACGCTTCCGTTTACACTGAAGTCTTCCGTTGGTTCTCCTACTAAATCATCTGTGATTGGAATACTAACGTTCACAGTCGTTTGTCCTGCTGGGATTGTTGCAGTAACCGTTGTGGTCGAGTAATCCGCTGGATCTGTCGCTGAGTTATCTACTGTAGTGATACTTACAACCGTATCTACTGAACTTGGATTGTCAATACTTACTGGAACTGATGCGCTTCCGCCATTTTCTGCGATGGTTACATCTCCAACAGTAAATGCTGGTGTGTCGTTGTCTGTAATTGTTACCGTTCCGCTATCTGTTGCGTTGCTTGTGTTTCCACTAACTACGCTTCCGTTTACACTGAAGTCTTCCGTTGGTTCTCCAACTAAGTCATCTGTAATTGGAATACTAACGTTTACTGTTGTTTGTCCTGCTGGGATTGTTGCAGTAACTGTTGTGGTCGAGTAATCATTTGGATCTGTTGCACTGTTATCAACCGTGGTAATACTTACAACCGTATCTACTGAACTTGGATTGTCAATACTTACTGGAACTGATGCGCTACCGCCATTTTCTGCGATGGTTACATCACCTACTGTAAAAGCTGGTGTATCATTATCTGTGATGGTTACTGTTCCGCTATCTGTTGTGTTTGAAGTGTTTCCACTAACTACGCTTCCGTTTACACTGAAGTCTTCTGTTGGTTCTCCAACTAAATCATCTGTGATTGGAATTGATACATTCACTGTTGTTTGTCCTGCTGGGATTGTTGCAGTGACTGTAGTGGTCGAGTAATCATTTGGATCTGTTGCACTGTTATCAACCGTGGTAATACTTACAACCGTATCTACTGAACTTGGATTGTCAATACTTACTGGAACTGATGCGCTTCCGCCATTTTCTGCGATTGTTACATCTCCAACTGTAAATGCTGGTGTGTCGTTGTCTGTAATGGTTACTGTTCCGCTATCTGTTGCATTGCTCGTGTTTCCACTAACTACGCTTCCGTTAACTGTAAAGTTTTCTGTTGGTTCTCCAACTAAATCATCTGTGATTGGAATACTAACGTTTACTGTTGTTTGTCCTGCTGGGATTGTTGCAGTGACTGTTGTGGTCGAGTAATCATTTGGATCTGTCGCTGAGTTATCTACTGTAGTGATACTTACAACGGTATCTACACTACTTGGATTGTCAATACTTACTGGAACTGATGCGCTTCCGCCATTTTCTGCGATCGTTACATCTCCAACTGTAAATGCTGGTGTGTCGTTATCTGTAATGGTTACTGTTCCGTTATCTGTTGCATTGCTCGTGTTTCCACTTACTACACTTCCGTTTACACTGAAGTCTTCTGTTGGTTCTCCAACTAAATCATCTGTGATTGGAATACTAACATTCACGCTCGTTTGTCCTGCTGGAATCGTTGCAGTTACTGTTGTGGTCGAGTAATCATTTGGATCTGTCGCTGAGTTATCTACTGTAGTGATCGATACAACTGTATCTACACTACTTGGATTTGCGATACTTACTGGAACACTTGCTGGTCCTGCGTTTTCTGCAAGCGTTACATCTCCAACTGTGAATGCTGGTGTATCGTTATCTGTAATAGTTACTGTTCCGCTATCGGTTGCATTGCTCGTGTTTCCACTTACAACGTTTCCGTTTACACTGAAGTTTTCCGTTGGTTCTCCTACTAAATCATCTGTGATTGGAATACTAACGTTCACAGTCGTTTGTCCCGCTGGAATTGTTGCAGTGACTGTCGTGGTTGTATAATCCGCTGGATTAACCGCAGTGTTATCTACTGTAGTGATGGATACTACTGTATCTACACTACTTGGATTTGCTATGCTAACTGGTACTGATGCTTGTCCAGCGTTTTCTGCGATCGTTACATCACCTACAACGAACGCTGGTGTATTAGCATCTGTGATTGTTACTGTTCCACTTGGATCTGTATTATTTGTGTTACCACTTGTTACAGTTCCATTAACTGTGAAATCTTCAGTTGGTTCTCCTGTAAGATCAGCGACAATTGGAATACTAACATTAACGCTTGTTTGACCCGCTGGAATTGTTACAGTTACAGTAGTGCTAGTATAATCATTTGGATTAACCGCTGTGTTATCTACTGTAGTGATACTAACTACCGTATCTACTGAGCTTGGATTGCTGATGCTGACAGGAACATTTGCCGTACCTACTGATTCAGTTACTGTTAAATTACCTATTACTATTACTGGTGTGTCGTTATCTGTAATGGTTACTGTTCCGCTATCTGTTGCATTGCTCGTGTTTCCACTTACTACGCTTCCGTTTACACTAAAGTTTTCTGTTGGTTCTCCAACTAAATCATCCGTGATTGGAATACTAACATTTACTGTTGTCTGTCCTGCTGGAATTGTTGCAGTAACGGTCGTTGTGGTGTAATCCGCTGGATTAACCGCTGTATTATCTACAGTAGTGATCGATACAACTGTATCTACTGAACTTGGATTAGCAATGCTAACTGGAACTGATGCGCTACCGCCGTTTTCTGCGATCGTTACATCTCCAACAGTAAATGCTGGTGTATCATTATCTGTGATGGTTACGGTTCCGCTATCTGTTGTGTTTGATGTGTTTCCACTTACTACGCTTCCATTTACCGTAAAGTCTTCTGTTGGTTCTCCTACTAAATCATCTGTAATTGGAATACTAACATTAACTGTTGTCTGTCCTGCTGGAATTGTTGCAGTGACTGTCGTGGTCGAGTAATCATT
The DNA here is from genome assembly GCF_009901525.1 of Kordia antarctica. Lineage (NCBI taxonomy): Bacteria > Pseudomonadati > Bacteroidota > Flavobacteriia > Flavobacteriales > Flavobacteriaceae > Kordia > Kordia antarctica. The sequence continues at coordinate 4,846,261 of NZ_CP019288.1, read as the reverse complement.
TGGATCTGTTGCACTGTTATCAACCGTGGTAATACTTACTACCGTATCTACTGAACTTGGATTGTCAATACTCACAGGAACTGATGCCGATCCGCCATTTTCTGCGATCGTTACATCACCTACTGTGAATGCTGGTGTATCATTATCTGTGATGGTTACTGTTCCGCTATCTGTTGTATTGCTTGTGTTTCCACTTACTACACTTCCGTTTACACTGAAGTCTTCTGTTGGTTCTCCAACTAAATCATCTGTAATTGGAATTGATACGTTCACAGTTGTTTGTCCTGCTGGAATTGTTGCAGTGACTGTTGTGGTCGAGTAATCATTTGGATCAGTTGCAGAGTTATCAACCGTGGTAATACTCACTACTGTATCTACTGAACTTGGATTGTTTATACTTACTGGAACTGATGCGCTTCCGCCATTTTCTGCGATCGTTACATCTCCAACTGTAAAGGCTGGTGTGTCGTTATCTGTAATGGTTACTGTTCCGCTATCTGTTGCATTGCTCGTGTTTCCACTTACAACGTTTCCGTTTACACTGAAGTTTTCCGTTGGTTCTCCTACTAAATCATCGGTAATTGGAATACTAACATTAACTGTTGTCTGTCCTGCTGGGATTGTTGCAGTAACCGTTGTGGTCGAGTAATCATTTGGATCTGTCGCTGTGTTATCTACTGTAGTGATACTTACAACGGTATCTACTGAGCTTGGATTGTCAATACTTACTGGAACTGATGCCGATCCGCCATTTTCTGCGATTGTTACATCTCCAACAGTAAACGCTGGTGTGTCGTTATCTGTAATGGTTACTGTTCCGCTATCTGTTGCATTGCTCGTGTTTCCACTAACTACGCTTCCGTTTACACTGAAGTTTTCTGTTGGTTCTCCAACTAAATCATCTGTGATTGGAATACTAACGTTTACTGTTGTTTGTCCTGCTGGGATTGTTGCAGTAACTGTTGTTGACGAGTAATCATTTGGATCTGTCGCTGAGTTATCTACTGTAGTGATACTCACTACTGTATCTACTGAGCTTGGATTGTCAATACTTACTGGAACACTTGCTGGTCCTGCGTTTTCTACGATGGTTACATCACCTACTGTAAATGCTGGTGTGTCGTTATCTGTGATGGTTACTGTTCCGCTATCTGTTGTGTTTGAAGTGTTTCCACTAACTACGCTTCCGTTTACACTGAAGTCTTCTGTTGGTTCTCCAACTAAATCATCTGTGATTGGAATTGATACATTAACTGTTGTTTGTCCTGCTGGAATCGTAGCAGTAACGGTCGTTGTCGAGTAATCATTTGGATCTGTAGCACTGTTATCAACCGTTGTGATTGATACTACCGTATCTACACTACTTGGGTTTGCGATACTTACTGGAACACTTGCTGGTCCTGCGTTTTCTACGATGGTTACATCTCCAACTGTGAATGCTGGTGTGTCGTTATCTGTGATGGTTACTGTTCCGCTATCTGTTGTGTTTGATGTGTTTCCACTTACAACGTTTCCGTTAACTGTAAAGTTTTCCGTTGGTTCTCCTACTAAATCATCTGTGATTGGAATTGATACGTTCACGGTCGTTTGTCCTGCTGGAATTGTTGCAGTAACCGTTGTGGTCGAGTAATCCGCTGGATTAACCGCTGAGTTATCTACTGTAGTGATTGATACAACCGTATCTACACTACTTGGGTTTGCGATACTAACTGGTACACTTGCTGGTCCAGCGTTTTCTGCGATGGTTACATCACCTACTGTAAAGGCTGGCGTGTCGTTATCTGTAATTGTTACTGTTCCGCTATCTGTTGCATTGCTCGTGTTTCCACTAACTACGCTTCCGTTTACACTGAAGTCTTCCGTTGGTTCCCCAACTAAATCATCTGTGATTGGAATTGATACATTCACTGTTGTTTGTCCTGCTGGAATTGTTGCAGTTACTGTAGTGGTCGAGTAATCCGCTGGATTAACCGCAGTATTATCTACAGTAGTGATACTTACAACGGTATCTACACTACTTGGATTGTCAATGCTTACTGGAACTGATGCGCTACCGCCATTTTCTGCGATTGTTACATCTCCAACAGTAAACGCTGGTGTGTCGTTATCTGTAATTGTTACTGTTCCGCTATCTGTGGTGTTTGATGTGTTTCCACTTACTACGCTTCCGTTTACACTAAAGTCTTCCGTTGGTTCTCCTACTAAATCATCCGTAATTGGAATTGATACATTCACTGTTGTTTGTCCTGCTGGAATTGTTGCAGTGACTGTAGTGGTCGAGTAATCCGCTGGATTAACCGCAGTATTATCTACAGTAGTGATACTTACAACGGTATCTACACTACTTGGATTGTCAATGCTTACTGGAACTGATGCGCTACCGTCATTTTCTGCGATTGTTACATCTCCAACAGTAAATGCTGGCGTATCATTATCTGTAATTGTTACTGTTCCGCTATCTGTGGTGTTTGATGTGTTTCCACTTACTACACTTCCGTTTACACTGAAGTTTTCCGTTGGTTCTCCTACTAAATCATCCGTAATTGGAATTGATACATTCACTGTTGTTTGTCCTGCTGGAATTGTTGCAGTGACTGTAGTGGTCGAGTAATCATTTGGATCTGTTGCACTGTTATCAACCGTGGTAATACTTACAACCGTATCTACTGAACTTGGATTGTCAATACTTACTGGAACTGATGCGCTTCCGCCATTTTCTGCGATTGTTACATCTCCAACTGTAAATGCTGGTGTGTCGTTATCTGTGATTGTTACTGTTCCGCTGTCTGTTGTGTTACTTGTGTTTCCACTTACTACTGTTCCATTAACTGTAAGATTTTCCGTTGGCTCTCCTACTAAATCATCCGTAATTGGAATTGATACATTCACTGTTGTTTGTCCTGCTGGAATCGTAGCAGTAACTGTCGTGGTCGAGTAATCCGCTGGATTAACCGCTGTGTTATCTACTGTAGTGATACTTACAACCGTATCTACTGAACTTGGATTGTCAATACTTACTGGTACTGATGCACTTCCGCCGTTTTCTGCGATCGTTACATCTCCAACTGTAAAGGCTGGTGTGTCGTTGTCTGTGATGGTTACTGTTCCGCTATCTGTTGTGTTTGAAGTGTTTCCACTAACTACGCTTCCGTTTACACTAAAGTCTTCTGTTGGTTCTCCAACTAAATCATCTGTGATTGGAATACTAACGTTCACGGTCGTTTGTCCTGCTGGGATTGTTGCAGTGACTGTTGTGGTCGAGTAATCATTTGGATCAGTTGCAGAGTTATCTACAGTAGTGATCGATACAACAGTATCTACACTACTTGGATTTGCGATACTTACTGGTACACTTGCTGGTCCAGCGTTTTCTGCAAGCGTTACATCACCTACTGTAAAGGCTGGTGTGTCGTTATCTGTAATGGTTACTGTTCCGCTATCTGTTGTGTTTGATGTGTTTCCACTTACTACGCTTCCATTGACTGTAAAGTTTTCCGTTGGTTCTCCTACTAAATCATCGGTAATTGGAATACTAACATTAACTGTTGTCTGTCCTGCTGGAATCGTAGCAGTTACTGTCGTGGTCGAGTAATCCGCTGGATCAGTCGCTGAGTTATCTACTGTAGTGATACTTACTACTGTATCTACTGAACTTGGATTGTCAATACTTACTGGAACTGATGCGCTTCCGCCATTTTCTGCGATGGTTACATCACCTACTGTAAAGGCTGGTGTGTCGTTATCTGTAATGGTAACTGTTCCGCTATCTGTGGTGTTTGAGGTGTTTCCACTTACTACGTTTCCGTTAACTGTAAAGTTTTCCGTTGGTTCTCCTACTAAATCATCTGTGATTGGAATACTTACGTTCACAGTTGTTTGTCCTGCTGGAATTGTTGCAGTAACTGTCGTGGTCGAGTAATCCGCTGGATTAACCGCAGTATTATCTACAGTAGTAATCGATACAACCGTATCTACACTACTTGGATTTGCGATACTTACTGGTACACTTGCTGGTCCTGCGTTTTCTGCAAGCGTTACATCTCCAACTGTGAATGCTGGTGTGTCATTATCAGTGATGGTTACTGTTCCGCTATCTGTTGTATTGCTTGTGTTTCCACTTACTACACTTCCGTTTACACTGAAGTCTTCTGTTGGTTCTCCAACTAAATCATCCGTGATTGGAATTGATACATTCACGGTCGTTTGTCCTGCTGGGATTGTTGCAGTAACTGTCGTGGTCGAGTAATCTGCTGGATCAGTCGCTGAGTTATCTACTGTAGTGATACTTACAACGGTATCTAAACTACTTGGGTTTGCGATACTTACTGGAACTGATGCGCTACCGCCATTTTCTGCGATTGTTACATCTCCTATAACGAACGCTGGTGTGTCGTTATCTGTAATGGTTACTGTTCCGCTATCTGTTGTGTTGCTCGTGTTTCCACTAACTACGCTTCCGTTTACACTGAAGTCTTCCGTTGGTTCTCCAACTAAATCATCGGTAATTGGAATTGATACATTCACGGTCGTTTGTCCTGCTGGAATTGTTGCAGTGACTGTTGTGGTCGTATAATCCGCTGGATCAGTCGCTGAGTTATCTACTGTAGTAATCGATACAACTGTATCTACTGAACTTGGATTGTCAATACTTACTGGAACTGATGCCGATCCGCCATTTTCTGCGATGGTTACATCACCTACAACGAACGCTGGTGTGTCGTTATCTGTGATGGTTACTGTTCCGCTATCTGTGGTGTTGCTTGTGTTTCCACTTACTACGTTTCCGTTAACTGTAAAGTTTTCCGTTGGTTCTCCTACTAAATCATCTGTGATTGGAATACTTACATTCACTGTTGTTTGTCCTGCTGGAATTGTTGCAGTTACTGTTGTTGACGAGTAATCCGCTGGATTAACCGCTGAGTTATCTACTGTAGTGATACTCACTACTGTATCTACTGAACTTGGATTGTCAATACTCACAGGAACTGATGCGCTTCCGCCATTTTCTGCGATCGTTACATCTCCAACTGTAAAAGCTGGTGTGTCATTATCAGTGATGGTTACTGTTCCGCTATCTGTTGCGTTTGAAGTGTTTCCACTTACAACGTTTCCGTTAACTGTAAAGTTCTCTGTTGGTTCTCCAATTAAATCATCTGTGATCGGAATGGATACATTAACTGTCGTTTGTCCTGCTGGGATTGTTGCAGTGACTGTTGTGGTCGAGTAATCCGCTGGATTAACCGCTGTGTTATCTACTGTAGTGATGGATACTACTGTATCTACACTACTTGGATTTGCTATGCTAACTGGTACTGATGCTTGTCCAGCGTTTTCTGCGATCGTTACATCACCTACAACGAACGCTGGTGTATTAGCATCTGTGATTGTTACTGTTCCACTTGGATCTGTATTATTTGTGTTACCACTTGTTACAGTTCCATTAACTGTGAAATCTTCAGTTGGTTCTCCTGTAAGATCAGCGACAATTGGAATACTAACATTAACGCTTGTTTGACCCGCTGGAATTGTTACAGTTACAGTAGTGCTAGTATAATCATTTGGATTAACCGCTGTGTTATCTACTGTAGTGATACTAACTACCGTATCTACTGAGCTTGGATTGCTGATGCTGACAGGAACATTTGCCGTACCTACTGATTCAGTTACTGTTAAATTACCTATTACTATTACTGGTGTGTCGTTATCTGTAATGGTTACTGTTCCGCTATCTGTTGCATTGCTCGTGTTTCCACTTACTACGCTTCCGTTTACACTAAAGTTTTCTGTTGGTTCTCCAACTAAATCATCCGTGATTGGAATACTAACGTTCACAGTCGTTTGTCCTGCTGGGATTGTTGCAGTAACCGTTGTGGTCGAGTAATCCGCTGGATCTGTCGCTGAGTTATCTACTGTAGTGATACTTACAACCGTATCTACTGAACTTGGATTGTCAATACTTACTGGAACTGATGCGCTTCCGCCATTTTCTGCGATGGTTACATCTCCAACTGTAAATGCTGGTGTGTCATTATCTGTAATTGTTACTGTTCCGCTATCTGTGGTGTTTGATGTGTTTCCACTTACTACGCTTCCGTTTACACTAAAGTTTTCTGTTGGTTCTCCAACTAAATCATCGATGATTGGAATACTTACATTAACTGTTGTTTGTCCTGCTGGAATCGTAGCAGTGACTGTCGTGGTCGAGTAATCATTTGGATCTGTCGCTGTGTTATCTACTGTAGTGATACTTACAACGGTATCTACACTACTTGGGTTTGCGATACTTACTGGAACACTTGCTGGCCCTGCGTTTTCTGCCAGGGTAACATCTCCGACTGTAAAGGCTGGCGTGTCATTATCTGTAATTGTTACCGTTCCGCTATCTGTTGCGTTTGAGGTGTTTCCACTAACTACGCTTCCGTTTACACTAAAGTCTTCTGTTGGTTCTCCAACTAAATCATCTGTAATTGGAATACTAACGTTCACGGTCGTTTGTCCTGCTGGGATTGTTGCAGTTACTGTTGTGGTCGAGTAATCATTTGGATCTGTTGCACTGTTATCAACCGTGGTGATACTTACAACCGTATCTACACTACTTGGATTGTCAATACTCACAGGAACTGATGCGCTTCCGCCATTTTCTGCGATCGTTACATCACCTACTGTAAAGGCTGGTGTGTCATTATCTGTGATGGTTACTGTTCCGCTATCTGTTGTATTGCTCGTGTTTCCACTTACAACGTTTCCGTTTACACTGAAGTCTTCCGTTGGTTCCCCAACTAAATCATCTGTGATTGGAATTGATACATTCACTGTTGTTTGTCCTGCTGGGATTGTTGCAGTTACTGTTGTGGTCGAGTAATCATTTGGATCTGTCGCTGAGTTATCTACTGTAGTGATCGATACAACAGTATCTACACTACTTGGATTTGCGATACTTACTGGGACACTTGCTGGTCCTGCGTTTTCTGCGATGGTTACATCTCCAACAGTAAACGCTGGCGTATCATTATCTGTAATTGTTACCGTTCCGCTATCTGTTGCGTTTGATGTGTTTCCACTAACTACGCTTCCGTTTACACTGAAGTCTTCCGTTGGTTCTCCAACGATGTCATCTGTGATTGGAATACTAACATTCACGCTCGTTTGTCCTGCTGGAATCGTTGCAGTAACTGTCGTTGTCGAGTAATCCGCTGGATTAACCGCTGTGTTATCTACAGTAGTGATGGATACTACTGTATCTACACTACTTGGGTTTGCGATACTAACTGGTACACTTGCTGGTCCAGCGTTTTCTGCGATGGTTACATCACCTACTGTAAAGGCTGGCGTGTCATTATCTGTAATTGTTACTGTTCCGCTATCTGTTGCGTTTGATGTGTTTCCACTTACTACGTTTCCGTTAACTGTAAAGTTTTCCGTTGGTTCTCCTACTAAATCATCTGTGATTGGAATTGATACATTAACTGTGGTTTGTCCCGCTGGAATGGTTGCAGTAACTGTCGTGGTCGAGTAATCCGCTGGATTAACCGCAGTGTTATCTACTGTAGTAATCGATACAACCGTATCTACACTACTTGGGTTTGCGATACTTACTGGGACACTTGCTGGTCCTGCGTTTTCTGCAAGCGTTACATCTCCGACTGTAAAGGCTGGCGTGTCATTATCTGTAATTGTTACCGTTCCGCTATCTGTTGTATTGCTCGTGTTTCCACTTACAACGTTTCCGTTAACTGTAAAGTTTTCTGTTGGTTCTCCTACTAAATCATCTGTGATTGGAATTGATACATTCACTGTTGTTTGTCCTGCTGGGATTGTTGCAGTTACTGTAGTGGTCGAGTAATCATTTGGATCAGTCGCTGAGTTATCTACTGTAGTGATACTTACTACCGTATCTACTGAACTTGGATTGTCAATACTTACTGGAACTGATGCACTACCGCCATTTTCTGCGATTGTTACATCTCCAACAGTAAAGGCTGGCGTATCATTATCTGTAATTGTTACTGTTCCGCTATCTGTTGTATTGCTCGTGTTTCCACTTACTACGCTTCCGTTTACACTGAAGTCTTCCGTTGGTTCCCCAACTAAATCATCTGTAATTGGAATTGATACGTTCACAGTTGTTTGTCCTGCTGGGATTGTTGCAGTAACTGTTGTTGACGAGTAATCCGCTGGATTAACCGCAGTGTTATCTACAGTAGTGATCGATACAACTGTATCTACACTACTTGGATTGTCAATACTCACAGGAACTGATGCCGATCCGCCATTTTCTGCGATCGTTACATCACCTACTGTAAAGGCTGGTGTGTCATTATCTGTGATGGTTACTGTTCCGCTATCTGTTGCGTTTGAAGTGTTTCCACTAACTACGCTTCCGTTAACTGTAAAGTTTTCTGTTGGTTCTCCAACTAAATCATCTGTGATTGGAATTGATACATTCACTGTTGTTTGTCCTGCTGGAATTGTTGCAGTAACTGTCGTGGTCGAGTAATCCGCTGGATTAACCGCTGTGTTATCTACTGTAGTGATACTTACAACCGTATCTACTGAACTTGGATTGTCAATACTTACTGGTACTGATGCACTTCCGCCGTTTTCTGCGATCGTTACATCTCCAACTGTAAAGGCTGGTGTGTCGTTGTCTGTGATGGTTACTGTTCCGCTATCTGTTGTGTTTGAAGTGTTTCCACTAACTACGCTTCCGTTTACACTAAAGTCTTCTGTTGGTTCTCCAACTAAATCATCTGTGATTGGAATACTAACGTTCACGGTCGTTTGTCCTGCTGGGATTGTTGCAGTGACTGTTGTGGTCGAGTAATCATTTGGATCAGTTGCAGAGTTATCAACCGTGGTAATACTCACTACTGTATCTACTGAACTTGGATTGTCAATACTTACTGGAACTGATGCGCTTCCGCCGTTTTCTGCGATTGTTACATCACCTACTGTAAAGGCCGGCGTGTCGTTGTCTGTAATGGTTACTGTTCCGCTATCTGTTGCATTGCTCGTGTTTCCACTTACTACACTTCCGTTTACACTGAAGTCTTCTGTTGGTTCTCCAACTAAATCATCTGTGATTGGAATTGATACATTCACGGTGGTTTGTCCTGCTGGGATTGTTGCAGTAACTGTTGTTGACGAGTAATCCGCTGGATCTGTCGCTGAGTTATCTACTGTAGTGATACTCACTACCGTATCTACTGAACTTGGATTGTCAATACTTACTGGAACTGATGCGCTACCGCCATTTTCTGCGATGGTTACATCACCTACTGTAAAGGCTGGCGTGTCGTTATCTGTGATGGTTACTGTTCCGCTATCTGTTGTGTTTGATGTGTTTCCACTTACAACGTTTCCGTTAACTGTAAAGTTTTCTGTTGGTTCTCCTACTAAATCATCTGTGATTGGAATTGATACATTAACTGTTGTTTGTCCTGCTGGAATCGTAGCAGTTACTGTCGTGGTCGAGTAATCCGCTGGATTAACCGCTGTGTTATCTACAGTAGTGATACTTACAACAGTATCTACTGAACTTGGATTAGCAATGCTAACTGGAACACTTGCTGGTCCTGCGTTTTCTGCAAGCGTCACATCTCCAACTGTGAAAGCTGGTGTGTCATTATCTGTGATTGTTACTGTTCCGCTGTCTGTTGTATTACTTGTGTTTCCACTTACTACTGTTCCATTAACTGTAAGATTTTCCGTTGGCTCTCCAACTAAATCATCCGTGATTGGAATTGATACGTTTACGGTGGTTTGTCCTGCTGGGATTGTTGCAGTAACTGTCGTGGTCGAGTAATCCGCTGGATTAACCGCAGTATTATCTACTGTAGTAATCGATACAACAGTATCTACACTACTTGGATTTGCGATACTTACTGGTACACTTGCTGGTCCAGCGTTTTCTGCAAGCGTTACATCACCTACTGTAAAGGCTGGTGTGTCGTTATCTGTAATGGTTACTGTTCCGCTATCTGTTGTGTTTGATGTGTTTCCACTTACAACGTTTCCGTTAACTGTAAAGTTTTCCGTTGGTTCTCCTACTAAATCATCGGTAATTGGAATACTTACGTTTACTGTTGTTTGTCCTGCTGGGATTGTTGCAGTAACGGTCGTTGTCGAGTAATCCGCTGGATTAACCGCTGTGTTATCTACTGTAGTGATACTTACTACGGTATCTACACTACTTGGGTTTGCGATACTAACTGGTACACTTGCTGGTCCAGCGTTTTCTGCGATGGTTACATCACCTACTGTAAAGGCTGGCGTGTCGTTATCTGTAATTGTTACTGTTCCGCTATCTGTTGCGTTTGATGTGTTTCCACTTACTACGCTTCCATTGACTGTAAAGTTTTCCGTTGGTTCTCCTACTAAATCATCTGTGATTGGAATACTTACGTTTACTGTTGTTTGTCCTGCTGGGATTGTTGCAGTTACTGTCGTGGTCGAGTAATCATTTGGATCTGTCGCTGAGTTATCTACAGTAGTGATCGATACAACAGTATCTACACTACTTGGATTTGCGATACTTACTGGTACACTTGCTGGTCCAGCGTTTTCTGCAAGCGTTACATCACCTACTGTAAAGGCTGGCGTGTCGTTATCTGTAATGGTTACTGTTCCGCTGTCGGTTGCATTTGATGTATTTCCACTTACAACTGTTCCGTTAACTGTAAAGTTTTCAGTTGGTTCTCCTACTAAATCATCCGTAATTGGAATACTAACATTAACTGTTGTTTGTCCTGCTGGGATTGTTGCAGTAACCGTTGTGGTCGAGTAATCCGCTGGATTAACCGCTGTGTTATCTACAGTAGTGATGGATACTACTGTATCTACACTACTTGGGTTTGCTATGCTAACTGGTACTGATGCTTGTCCAGCGTTTTCTGCGATCGTTACATCACCTACAACGAACGCTGGTGTGTCATTGTCTGTAATGGTTACTGTTCCGCTATCTGTGGTGTTTGATGTGTTTCCACTAACTACGCTTCCGTTTACACTGAAGTCTTCCGTTGGTTCTCCTACTAAATCATCTGTGATTGGAATTGATACATTCACTGTTGTTTGTCCTGCTGGGATTGTTGCAGTTACTGTTGTGGTCGAGTAATCATTTGGATCTGTCGCTGAGTTATCTACTGTAGTGATCGATACAACAGTATCTACACTACTTGGATTTGCGATACTTACTGGGACACTTGCTGGTCCTGCGTTTTCTGCGATGGTTACATCTCCAACAGTAAACGCTGGCGTATCATTATCTGTAATTGTTACCGTTCCGCTATCTGTTGCGTTTGATGTGTTTCCACTAACTACGCTTCCGTTTACACTGAAGTCTTCCGTTGGTTCTCCAACGATGTCATCTGTGATTGGAATACTAACATTCACGCTCGTTTGTCCTGCTGGAATCGTTGCAGTAACTGTCGTTGTCGAGTAATCCGCTGGATTAACCGCTGTGTTATCTACAGTAGTGATGGATACTACTGTATCTACACTACTTGGGTTTGCGATACTAACTGGTACACTTGCTGGTCCAGCGTTTTCTGCGATGGTTACATCACCTACTGTAAAGGCTGGCGTGTCATTATCTGTAATTGTTACTGTTCCGCTATCTGTTGCGTTTGATGTGTTTCCACTTACTACGTTTCCGTTAACTGTAAAGTTTTCCGTTGGTTCTCCTACTAAATCATCTGTGATTGGAATTGATACATTAACTGTGGTTTGTCCCGCTGGAATGGTTGCAGTAACTGTCGTGGTCGAGTAATCCGCTGGATTAACCGCAGTGTTATCTACTGTAGTAATCGATACAACCGTATCTACACTACTTGGGTTTGCGATACTTACTGGGACACTTGCTGGTCCTGCGTTTTCTGCAAGCGTTACATCTCCGACTGTAAAGGCTGGCGTGTCATTATCTGTAATTGTTACCGTTCCGCTATCTGTTGTATTGCTCGTGTTTCCACTTACAACGTTTCCGTTAACTGTAAAGTTTTCTGTTGGTTCTCCTACTAAATCATCTGTGATTGGAATTGATACATTCACTGTTGTTTGTCCTGCTGGAATCGTAGCAGTTACTGTCGTTGTTGTGTAATCCGCTGGATTAACCGCAGTGTTATCTACTGTAGTAATCGATACAACCGTATCTACACTACTTGGGTTTGCGATACTTACTGGTACACTTGCTGGTCCTGCGTTTTCTGCAAGCGTTACATCTCCAACTGTGAATGCTGGTGTATCGTTATCTGTAATAGTTACTGTTCCGCTATCTGTTGCATTGCTCGTGTTTCCACTTACAACGTTTCCGTTAACTGTAAAGTTTTCTGTTGGTTCTCCTACTAAATCATCCGTGATTGGAATACTAACGTTCACGGTCGTTTGTCCTGCTGGAATCGTTGCAGTAACTGTCGTTGTCGAGTAATCCGCTGGATTAACCGCTGTGTTATCTACTGTAGTGATACTTACTACGGTATCTACACTACTTGGGTTTGCGATACTTACTGGAACACTTGCTGGTCCTGCGTTTTCTAAAAGCGTTACATCTCCAACTGTGAATGCTGGCGTGTCATTATCTGTAATGGTTACTGTTCCGCTGTCTGTTGCATTTGATGTATTTCCACTTACAACTGTTCCGTTAACTGTAAAGTTTTCAGTTGGTTCTCCTACTAAATCATCCGTAATTGGAATACTAACATTCACGGTGGTTTGTCCTGCTGGGATTGTTGCAGTAACTGTTGTGGTCGAGTAATCCGCTGGATTAACCGCAGTGTTATCTACTGTAGTGATTGATACAACCGTATCTACACTACTTGGATTTGCGATACTAACTGGTACACTTGCTGGTCCAGCGTTTTCTGCGAGCGTTACATCACCTACTGTGAATGCTGGTGTATCATTATCTGTAATGGTTACTGTTCCGCTGTCGGTTGCATTTGATGTATTTCCACTAACTACGCTTCCGTTTACACTAAAGTCTTCTGTTGGTTCTCCTACTAAATCATCCGTAATTGGAATACTAACATTAACTGTTGTTTGTCCTGCTGGAATCGTAGCAGTAACGGTCGTTGTCGAGTAATCCGCTGGATTAACCGCAGTATTATCTACAGTAGTGATTGATACAACCGTATCTACTGAACTTGGATTGTCAATACTTACTGGAACTGATGCGCTTCCGCCATTTTCTGCGATCGTTACATCTCCAACTGTAAATGCTGGTGTGTCGTTATCTGTAATGGTTACTGTTCCGCTGTCTGTTGCGTTGCTTGTGTTTCCACTTACTACACTTCCGTTTACACTAAAGTTTTCCGTTGGTTCTCCAACTAAATCATCGATGATTGGAATACTTACATTAACTGTTGTTTGTCCTGCTGGAATCGTAGCAGTAACTGTCGTGGTCGAGTAATCCGCTGGATTAACCGCTGTGTTATCTACTGTAGTGATACTTACAACCGTATCTACTGAACTTGGATTGTCAATACTTACTGGTACTGATGCACTTCCGCCGTTTTCTGCGATCGTTACATCTCCAACTGTAAAGGCTGGTGTGTCGTTGTCTGTGATGGTTACTGTTCCGCTATCTGTTGTGTTTGAAGTGTTTCCACTAACTACGCTTCCGTTTACACTAAAGTCTTCTGTTGGTTCTCCAACTAAATCATCTGTGATTGGAATACTAACGTTCACGGTCGTTTGTCCTGCTGGGATTGTTGCAGTGACTGTTGTGGTCGAGTAATCATTTGGATCAGTTGCAGAGTTATCAACCGTGGTAATACTCACTACTGTATCTACTGAACTTGGATTGTCAATACTTACTGGAACTGATGCGCTTCCGCCGTTTTCTGCGATTGTTACATCACCTACTGTAAAGGCCGGCGTGTCGTTGTCTGTAATGGTTACTGTTCCGCTATCTGTTGCATTGCTCGTGTTTCCACTAACTACGCTTCCATTGACTGTAAAGTTTTCCGTTGGTTCTCCAACTAAATCATCCGTAATTGGAATTGATACATTCACTGTTGTTTGTCCTGCTGGGATTGTTGCAGTAACTGTCGTGGTCGAGTAATCATTTGGATCTGTTGCACTGTTATCAACCGTGGTAATACTTACAACCGTATCTACTGAACTTGGATTGTCAATACTTACTGGAACTGATGCGCTACCGCCATTTTCTGCGATGGTTACATCACCTACTGTAAAGGCTGGCGTGTCGTTATCTGTGATGGTTACTGTTCCGCTATCTGTTGTGTTGCTCGTGTTTCCACTTACAACGTTTCCGTTAACTGTAAAGTTTTCTGTTGGTTCTCCTACTAAATCATCTGTGATTGGAATTGATACATTAACTGTTGTTTGTCCTGCTGGAATCGTAGCAGTTACTGTCGTGGTCGAGTAATCCGCTGGATTAACCGCTGTGTTATCTACAGTAGTGATACTTACAACAGTATCTACTGAACTTGGATTAGCAATGCTAACTGGAACACTTGCTGGTCCTGCGTTTTCTGCAAGCGTCACATCTCCAACTGTGAAAGCTGGTGTGTCGTTATCTGTGATTGTTACTGTTCCGCTGTCTGTTGTGTTACTTGTGTTTCCACTTACTACTGTTCCATTAACTGTAAGATTTTCCGTTGGCTCTCCAACTAAATCATCCGTGATTGGAATTGATACGTTTACGGTGGTTTGTCCTGCTGGGATTGTTGCAGTAACTGTCGTGGTCGAGTAATCCGCTGGATTAACCGCAGTATTATCTACAGTAGTGATACTTACAACAGTATCTACTGAACTTGGATTAGCAATGCTAACTGGAACACTTGCTGGTCCTGCGTTTTCTGCAAGCGTCACATCTCCAACTGTGAATGCTGGTGTGTCGTTATCGGTGATTGTTACTGTTCCGTTATCTGTTGCATTGCTCGTGTTTCCACTTACTACACTTCCGTTTACACTGAAGTTTTCGGTTGGTTCTCCAACTAAATCATCGGTAATTGGAATACTTACATTTACTGTCGTTTGTCCTGCTGGAATTGTTGCAGTAACTGTTGTGGTCGTATAATCATTAGGATCAGTCGCTGTATTATCTACAGTAGTGATTGAAACTACCGTATCTACACTACTTGGGTTTGCGATACTTACTGGAACACTTGCTGGTCCTGCTGTTTCAGCTAGGGTAACATCTCCAACTGTAAAGGCTGGTGTGTCGTTATCAGTAATGGTTACTGTTCCGCTATCTGTTGTATTGCTCGTGTTTCCACTAACTACGCTTCCGTTTACACTGAAGTCTTCCGTTGGTTCTCCAACTAAATCATCTGTGATTGGAATACTAACATTAACTGTTGTCTGTCCCGCTGGGATTGTTGCAGTGACTGTCGTGGTCGAGTAATCATTTGGATCTGTCGCTGAGTTATCTACTGTAGTGATCGATACAACAGTATCTACACTACTTGGATTTGCGATACTTACTGGAACACTTGCTGGTCCTGCAGTTTCAGCTAGCGTTATATCTCCAACTGTAAAGGCTGGCGTGTCGTTATCAGTGATTGTTACTGTTCCGCTATCGGTTGCGTTACTCGTGTTTCCACTTACTACGCTTCCGTTTACACTGAAGTCTTCCGTTGGTTCTCCAACTAAATCATCTGTTATTGGAATGGATACGTTTACTGTCGTTTGTCCTGCTGGAATCGTAGCAGTGACTGTCGTGGTCGAGTAATCCGCTGGATTAACCGCAGTATTATCTACAGTAGTGATTGATACAACTGTATCTACACTACTTGGGTTTGCGATACTTACTGGAACACTTGCTGGTCCTGCAGTTTCAGCTAGGGTAACATCTCCAACTGTAAAGGCTGGCGTGTCGTTATCTGTAATGGTTACTGTTCCGCTATCGGTTGCATTTGAGGTGTTTCCACTAACTACGCTTCCGTTTACACTAAAGTTTTCTGTTGGTTCTCCAACTAAATCATCCGTAATTGGAATTGATACGTTTACTGTCGTTTGTCCTGCTGGAATCGTAGCAGTGACTGTCGTGGTTGTATAATCCGCTGGATTAACCGCTGTATTATCTACAGTAGTGATTGATACAACTGTATCTACACTACTTGGATTTGCGATACTTACTGGTACACTTGCTGGTCCAGCTGTCTCAGCTAGGGTAACATCTCCAACTGTAAAGACTGGTGTGTCATTATCAGTGATTGTTACTGTTCCACTATCTGTTGCGTTTGATGTATTTCCACTTACAACTGTTCCGTTAACTGTAAAGTTTTCTGTTGGTTCTCCAACTAAATCATCTGTAATTGGAATAGATACATTAACGGTGGTTTGTCCTGCTGGGATTGTTGCAGTGACCGTTGTTGTTGTATAATCCGCTGGATTAACCGCTGTATTATCTACAGTAGTGATACTTACAACAGTATCTACTGAACTTGGATTTGCGATACTCACTGGAATACTTGCTGGTCCAGCTGTCTCAGCTAGGGTAACATCTCCAACTGTAAAGGCTGGTGTGTCATTATCAGTAATGGTTACTGTTCCACTATCTGTTGTATTGCTCGTGTTTCCACTTACAACGTTTCCGTTAACTGTAAAGTTTTCCGTTGGTTCTCCTACTAAATCGTCCGTAATTGGAATACTAACATTAACTGTTGTTTGTCCTGCTGGGATTGTTGCAGTAACTGTTGTGGTCGAGTAATCCGCTGGATTAACCGCTGTGTTATCTACTGTAGTGATTGATACAACCGTATCTACACTACTTGGGTTTGCGATACTTACTGGTACACTTGCTGGCCCTGCGTTTTCTGCGATCGTTACATCACCTACAACGAACGCTGGTGTGTCATTGTCTGTAATGGTTACTGTTCCGCTATCTGTTGCGTTTGATGTGTTTCCACTAACTACGCTTCCGTTTACACTGAAGTCTTCCGTTGGTTCTCCTACTAAATCATCTGTGATTGGAATTGATACATTAACTGTTGTTTGTCCTGCTGGGATTGTTGCAGTAACTGTCGTGGTCGTATAATCCGCTGGATTAACCGCTGTGTTATCTACTGTAGTGATACTTACTACGGTATCTACACTACTTGGGTTTGCGATACTTACTGGGACACTTGCTGGTCCTGCGTTTTCTGCAAGCGTTACATCTCCAACTGTGAATGCTGGTGTGTCATTATCAGTAATTGTTACTGTTCCGCTATCTGTTGCATTGCTCGTGTTTCCACTTACAACGTTTCCGTTAACTGTAAAGTTTTCCGTTGGTTCTCCTACTAAATCATCTGTGATTGGAATACTTACGTTCACAGTGGTTTGTCCTGCTGGGATTGTTGCAGTAACTGTTGTTGACGAGTAATCCGCTGGATTAACGGCGGTATTATCTACAGTAGTGATACTTACAACAGTATCTACTGAACTTGGATTTGCGATACTCACTGGAATACTTGCTGGTCCTGCTGTTTCAGCTAGGGTAACATCTCCAACTGTAAAGGCTGGCGTGTCATTATCTGTAATGGTTACTGTTCCGCTATCTGTTGCGTTTGATGTATTTCCACTAACTACGCTTCCGTTTACACTGAAGTCTTCCGTTGGTTCTCCTACTAAATCATCTGTGATTGGAATTGATACATTAACTGTTGTTTGTCCTGCTGGGATTGTTGCAGTAACTGTCGTGGTCGAGTAATCCGCTGGATTAACCGCTGTGTTATCTACTGTAGTGATACTTACTACGGTATCTACACTACTTGGGTTTGCGATACTTACTGGGACACTTGCTGGTCCTGCGTTTTCTGCAAGCGTTACATCTCCAACTGTGAATGCTGGTGTGTCATTATCAGTAATTGTTACTGTTCCGCTATCTGTTGCATTGCTCGTGTTTCCACTTACAACGTTTCCGTTAACTGTAAAGTTTTCCGTTGGTTCTCCTACTAAATCATCTGTGATTGGAATACTTACGTTCACAGTGGTTTGTCCTGCTGGGATTGTTGCAGTAACTGTTGTTGACGAGTAATCCGCTGGATTAACGGCGGTATTATCTACAGTAGTGATACTTACAACAGTATCTACTGAACTTGGATTTGCGATACTCACTGGAATACTTGCTGGTCCTGCTGTTTCAGCTAGGGTAACATCTCCAACTGTAAAGGCTGGCGTGTCATTATCTGTAATGGTTACTGTTCCGCTATCTGTTGCGTTTGATGTATTTCCACTTACAACTGTTCCGTTAACTGTAAAGTTTTCAGTTGGTTCTCCAACTAAATCATCCGTAATTGGAATTGATACGCTTACAGTGGTTTGTCCTGCTGGAATTGTTGCAGTTACTGTCGTGGTTGTATAATCCGCTGGATTAACCGCTGTGTTATCTACAGTAGTAATCGATACAACTGTATCTACACTACTTGGATTTGCGATACTTACTGGTACACTTGCTGGTCCAGCGTTTTCTGCAAGCGTTACATCTCCGACTGTAAAGGCTGGATTAACAGTTAAATTTGCATCTTGTGAGTCTATTAATATACATGAGTTTTCACTATGAGTAACGATTAGTTGATAATCATATCCGTTGTAAGTACTAGGTATATTTGTTAAAGTTAGTGTGTTTGTGTTGAATCCTGAATATGTTGGATTTGTTCCTGCGGCAGTGATGTTAGTCCAAGTTGTACCATTGTTAGTACTTTCTTGCCATTGGTATGCTATGTTAGCTGAAGAGTCTGTTGCTGGAGGAACTGTATAGTTTGGTGTTCCAGAAGCATATGTAGTTGTTGATTGTGAACTTGCAGCCGCTGTAAAAGTAGCGTTTCCACCTACACCTGTCGTTTGACTAGTTGGTTCTGTTGTGATTGCTGCTTGCGTAGCTGTAGTTACATTTGCATTTGTTGCTTGTGGGCTTCCTGTATTTGTAGGAACTCCATTAGCATCAACAGCACCTTCATCAGCATCTGCTAAATTGTTACTAGAAGTTAAATCTGCAGCAGTGAAATTTGCCGCTCCTTCAATAGCATCTACACAACCATCATTATCGCTGTCTGTATCTAAATAATCTGGAGTATTATCACCATCTGTATCTACACAAGTTGTAATTTGATTAGTAAAAGTAAACGCAAGTCTTTCTCCTGAATAAACTTGAATGTCTTGTTTTATAAATCTATATCTCTTTATAAGTTCGCCAGAAGCTGAAGACAAATTAACTCTAGAATTATGATTTTCTGCTCCTGAAATAGTATATTGAAACACTCCACCACCTAAATCTGTGACTGGAGATAAAGTTCCTGTTCCTCCAATTTGAACTAGCACAATATCAGATGGTGAAGTGTACAAGCCGGTAGTAGACCAAGTTTCTATTGTAAATGTAAATACTTGAGCATCGAAATCTACGATATCTAATGAATTTGCTGAAACAAAAGAATTATTCAAGGTTGTTTGAGACACCATATCTGCATCTACATCTACAGTACCTAAGATACCACCAGCTTGATCCGACCTAAAAAATGTAACGCCTATCGAATTAGCATCTACAGCTGTCTCTCTAACATCTGCATATATGTATGTACCATCTTGTGCAACTGGAGAAGAAGGAAAGGCTAGATTATTTACCACTCCTGATCTTGGAGTAAAACCAGTTCCTGTTGTTGCTAATAAGCCTCCTAAATTCTCGTTACTCGTTGTACCACTACACTCAACAGTATCTAAAATACCATCATTGTCATCATCTAAGTCGGTATTATCATCTACACCATCATTATCAACATCATTAGTAACAATAACAGTAAGGTTTGCATCTTGTGAGTCTATGAGTATACATTCGTTTTCGCTATGAGTAACAATTAATTGGTAATCATATCCATTATGTGTAACTGGTACATTGGTTAGCGTTAATGAATTCGTCGTGAATCCTGAATATGTTGGATTTGTTCCTGCGGCAGTGATGTTAGTCCAAGTTGTACCATTGTTAGTACTTTCTTGCCATTGGTATGCTATGTTAGCTGAAGAGTCTGTTGCTGGAGGAACTGTATAGTTTGGTGTTCCAGAAGCATATGTAGTTGTTGATTGTGAACTTGCAGCCGCTGTAAAAGTAGCGTTTCCACCTTCAATTGTAGATTGACTAGTTGGTTCTGTTGTGATTGCTGCTTGCGTAGCTGTAGTTACATTTGCATTTGTTGCTTGTGGACTTCCTGTGTTTGTAGGAACTCCATTAGCACCAACTGCACCTTCATCATCATCTGCTAAGTTGTTACTAGAAGTTAAATCTGCGGCAGTGAAATTTGCTGCTCCTTCAATAGCGTCAACACAACCATCATTATCACTATCGGTGTCTAAGAAATCTGGTGTGTTATCTCCGTCCGTATCTATTGATGGACATGCATCGAAAGACATTTCTAATACATCTGATCCATTTCCGTCAAGACCTACTCCTGTTACTTGGAATGTTAGTGTTGTTACTGTACCATATACTTGAATACTACCTGCCGCAGTACCAAATCCTGCTGTATCAGCATTTCCTGAAACCACTATTGGAGTTCCACTACCTAAGTTTTGGTTAGGATCACGGTAGAATTGTTTTGAACTTACTATTAGTTGGTTGTTCCCTGATATTTTTGCCATTGAAAGATCTGCATTTTGCAGTGTCCACAATGAAGAGTTTGATATGTAGTTTCCTGAAGAAACTTGTCTGTTTCCTCCTAATCTGTCAATGTGTATAATTGGATTGTAAACAGGTTGCGCATACGTAATTGTTATTGTTCCTGTTACGGCATCATCTGCAGCAGCATTTGATGGTTCTGGCGTTGTATCCCATGCAAATAAAAATTCTAATGAGTTTGAACCTTGAACAGCGGCATCAGAATAGAAAGGATCTGTTGTCATTGTACCGTTTGGCGTGTATGCTACATTTCCGCCTGCTGGAATTGTGCTTCCAAAAGTAATTCCAACGGGTCCAGCTGTGTTTGCATATGGGTTACTTCCTGTCCAAGGACTTGAAGTTATTGGTCTTGACGCACAAACATTTTCGTTGTCATCAATGATTCCGTCGTTGTCATTATCAATATCAGCACTATCTACTACACCATCATTGTCAGTATCAACAGCTGTTGATGTTGAACAGGTTGCTGGCGGCGCTACCGTTACATCTACTAATTGACATGATCCGTCTGCATCATCTGTTATTGTAAATACTATGTTTCCTGCGGAAATAGCAAATGGTCCAAATTGTTCGGGTGCATCATAAGAAATGTTTGCTCGCGTAATACCTCCCGTAACACTGTATGTTGGTGCTAAAATAGTTCCGTTAGGACTAATGTAAAATGTAAATGTATCATCTGTGTCATCAAGTGGAGTTCCATTGTCATCACAAAATACTGATGATACAGAGGCATTAGTTAAATTACACGTGGCACATGCTGTAGTATTTCCTGAGTTTGTAACTGCCAAATTGGTTCCTGTGTAACCACCTTGTCCGGTTACTCTACCATTTGTAGCATTTACTGTAACTGGCGAGTTTCCAAGTATTCCGTCAGCATCTCCATCTGTATGTCCTGCTTCTAGTGTATCAAAACACGCATCTCCATCACTATCAAGATCAAATGTATTTATTGTTCCATCACCATCTGTATCTAAATTAGTACAAACACCATTTGCATTTAAAGTACAAAAATCTGGATCTTGGTAATTTATAATTCCGTCTCCATCTGAATCTCCTACAGGATCATCAGCTAAACAACTAAAAGAATCTGTTACAATTGAATTTATTAAGAAATTATCTGATTGCGAGAACGTAGTTGTATCGCTTGGCGACCCAAAAGTTCGGTTCACTATCGTAACTCCATCTAGTATAATTCTGTACGAGTTTCCTTGTATACCATCCCCAAAACTATCATTAATTATAAACGTATGATTCCCGTTTTCTGTTATGGTTATTGATTGTGTTACTGTTACATTTCCGGTTGTGTATGTTCCTTGTGCTACTGAAGCGAGAGCTGTTCCACTTCTTGAAAGCGTCCATCCTGTTTCCGTTGAAAACTGATCTAAGTCTATTTGAATTTCAATAACATCATCAACGTTTAATGGGATAGGATCCGTTGCACAAAATTCTTGTGTATCTAATATTCCATCATTATCATCATCTTCATCACAAAAATCAGCTACACCATCTAAATCAGTATCTACATTTCCTGCAATTGATAGATCACAATAATCTATATTACAGTTAGTTTGTTGTACAAATGTTGTTATTGTACAAGTACCTGTTGTGTTGTCAGTTATTGTAATTGTATATAGTGTGTTATTAGCTGAACCATCCTGTAATCTAAAGGTTGTTGCCGAACCATATGTTCCTGTAGCTGGTGTTACTACTCCTCCGTTGTTAGCCGTAACTGTATACGTAGAAACTAAATCTGTTCCTGTTGGGTTTAAGTCAAAACTTGCGTAATCGTCTGATCGAACGCGTGTTGAATTATTATTACACGTTTCATTTGTTTTTCCTGCATCTGCTATGTTACAATTTGAACATTCTATTGTAAAAGCAGTAGTAATTCCTGCATCTGTAACTACTTTACCTGCTGCACCAGCTAAGGCTCCGTTACCTGTTAAAATATTACCACTATTTACAGCTGTAGTTGTAATTGCAGTAGTACTTATAATAAATCCACCACCTCCAGGACCTCCATATTCTGTAAAAATTGGTGCTGGCCCTGCTTGTGTTGTTGCATCTCCACCACGTGCAAATGCTCTTACTTGCGCATTAATAGTGGCAGCTTGCACTACAATATATCCTGCTCCACCTGCTCCACCTGTTACTTTTGAAGATTGACCTCCAAAAGTATATGTACCTGCATTTGGTCCTGCGTCACCGTCACTTACTATATCTCTATTTGATCCGTTTGTTGTTATATTATTAGCAAGTACAATTACAATTCCCCCACCGTTTCCAGTTGCTGGTGCCCATTCTGCTTCAGATCCTCCAGCAGCTCCCATGAATAATCGTAAGTTACTTGCTGTATCAAACACACTTCCTGAAGCTGGTGCTGCGGTTCCTGAAATAGTTGTACCAGCTCCTCCACTAGTACCACCACCACCATAACCACCACCACCACCACCTGAACCAAGTGTTGCGTCTGTTGAGTTTGCTCCATTACCACCTACTCCTGCTCCTCCATCTGGGGCTCCTTGTCCTGCTTCACAGCCTCCGTGTCCACCACGTCCTGTTCCTCCTGATAAAGGTGCTGGGTCTGAAAAGTCTCCACCAAAATACAAAGGATCTGTTCCCCAAGTATCATCTGGTGAAGTTAAAGCTGCGGCAGATTCACCACAGTTACTTGGAGTGAAACTTGCTGTTGTATTTCTTCCAAAGAAACCATCTCCAGAAGCATTTATGTTAGCATTCATTGTAATATTATTATCACATGCATCTATATAAACAACTCCTCCTGTAGTTCCATTCCATGGTTGTGCTGATACTGCACCTACTACGGTTACATCACTTGTATATTTAGCAATTCTTACGAGCTGTACTCTTTCCGTTCCAGGTGTAAATGTTTTGGTAACTGACGTATCAATCGTTAATGTAGTCCCAGCAATGTTCGTAATTTTTGCTAAGTGGTAATTACCCGCGCCATTGTCAACTCCTGCTGCGTTTCCGCCACCACTAATACCTGTCATTTGGATAATCATTACAGGATCATTGATTGCTAGACCAGCACTACTTCCTACGGTTACACTTGTTCCGCTTACAGCAGAAACTGTAGTGTATGAGTTTACTACTCCAGAAATATTTTGTGCATTAGCGCTGAATAAAAATAGTAATGCCACTGTTAGTGCTACTCCTATTTTTGATGTAATTTTTTTCATAGTCATGAAACTTTATTTTATAGATATCCAAGTTTAATCATTGAGGTAGTCACAGGGAAAGAAGTTATTCTGTATAACTCCTTTTTTTCACTGTTGTAAACGTACCCAACAAGATTAATCTTGTGATTTATCGAGATTTGGCTGTTATCAGTTTTGTTTGTTTTACCATTATTTCCGTCACAACTGTACACTACTGGTATTATTGCAGATACTTTTGATTTAGGAGGTAAACTAAATGTTGCTCTTCCATTACCAATGTAATTGAAAGTTATATTTTTATTTTTATTGTATGAAATTTTTACGTCATCTTTTGATTTCGGAAAGTTTATAATACTCCCAGTTTCAAGTTCTATTTCTGCACTAATCGGATATTCATTTTTATTTTCAATGTTCACAACAAGCTTGTCAGTAAATTTTTGACAAACCGTAAAATGATCACTGATTTCTGTGGTTACCGAAATATAATTTTGGATATCTTTCGCTATGTAAACATATACAGGCAGTTTTCGCATGTATCGTTCCCATCGTTTGTGCGCTTCGTGCTTTTTATCTCTACTTGTTTCAATCGCTTTTTGCTCCATAGGATACAGCTCTTGATTTTCGTAAACATGATGTCTTAAATTAGCAACACCTGTTAGATGTGGCACTATAGTTTGAAAGGAAATAATTCCGTCAGCCGTAGTTTCATCTAGCATCAGGTTTTGAACATCATACACAGTTTTCTCCTGCGCATGAGTTATTTGTAGCATAGAAAGCCACAAAATAAATATGGGAGAAAACTTCTTAACAATTAATAAAACAAAAGATATACTGCATGAAAGTTTACCTCTCAACAGTGCATCAATAGTAATGTTTTGCATTCGTATACTTCTTTTTAAGGTTGTTAATAAAAAGGATTTACTAGGTTATTCTTTTAACGAACTATTAACAAATGTAATAACTCATACATAGATATACGCATCAATACCCATGAAAGGATTTGTTTTTTCGATGAAATGCTAATTTTATCGTTAAAGTGCTTATTATGTTTTTTATAGTATTTATACTGTTTTTGTTAAAAAAAATACAGTTTGCTACCTTAAGTTGTTAGTAACTTTATGTCTTATTTGATTTAAAAGTGATATTTTTGATGCCTATTTAAATATTTCAGATGAGTCTAGAAAAAGAAATTAATAAGCGAAGAACCTTTGGCATTATTTCACATCCCGATGCAGGAAAGACAACATTAACAGAGAAGTTATTACTCTTTGGTGGAGCCATTCAAGAAGCTGGAGCTGTGAAGAATAATAAGATCAAAAAAGGAGCTACGAGTGACTTTATGGAAATTGAACGCCAAAGAGGAATTTCTGTGGCAACTTCGGTATTAGCTTTTATCTATAAGAACAAGAAAATCAACATTTTAGACACACCAGGACACAAGGATTTTGCAGAAGATACTTTTCGCACATTAAGCGCTGTTGATAGTGTAATTGTTGTGATTGATGTTGCAAAAGGTGTGGAAGAACAAACAGAAAAATTAGTCGAAGTTTGCCGCATGCGAAAGATTCCAATTATTGTTTTTATTAATAAGTTGGATAGAGAAGGAAAAGATGCTTTTGACTTGTTAGATGAAGTTGAGCAGAAATTAGGCTTGCGCGTTACACCTTTAAGTTTCCCTATTGGTATGGGCTACGATTTTAAGGGAATTTATAATATTTGGGAAAGGAATATTAATTTATTTACAGGAGATAATAAACAAACCATTTCAAAAGCAATTCATTTTGAAGATGTAAACAATCCTAAACTAGAAACGTATATCGGCGAAACTGCCGCAGAAACTTTACGTGAAGAGTTGGAATTAGCAATGGAAGTGTATCCAAATTTTGATAGAACAGAATATCTTAATGGAGAATTACAGCCTGTATTTTTCGGTTCTGCCTTGAATAATTTTGGAGTGAGAGAATTGCTTGATTGTTTTGTTGAAATTGCGCCAACACCACGACCGAAAGAATCTGACACGCGTTTGGTACACCCGAATGAGAAAGATTTTTCAGGCTTTGTTTTTAAAATTCATGCCAACATGGATCCTAAACATAGAGATAGACTTGCCTTTATAAAAATTGTTTCTGGAGTTTTTAAAAGAAATACTCCTTATTTACATGTTCGACTTGATAAGAACCTAAAATTTTCAAGTCCGAATGCTTTTTTTGCAGAGAAAAAACAGATTGTAGATGAATCATTCCCAGGTGATATTGTTGGTTTGCATGATACCGGAAATTTCAAAATTGGGGATACGTTAACCGCTGGAGAACAGATGAATTACAAAGGTGTTCCTAGCTTTTCGCCAGAACATTTTAGGTATATTAACAATGCGGATCCGATGAAATCTAAGCAATTGAATAAAGGAATTAGTCAGTTAATGGATGAAGGAGTTGCACAATTATTTACGCTAGATTTAAACAATAGAAAGATTATTGGAACCGTTGGAGCGCTTCAATACGAAGTGATTCAATATCGATTGGAACATGAATATGGCGCAAAATGTTCGTATGAAAATTTGAATGTTTTTAAAGCATGTTGGATTGAAGTTGATAATGAAAAAGATCCTCAGTTTTTAGATTTCAAGCGTGTAAAACAGAAATTTTTAGCACGTGACAAAGAAGATAAAATGGTTTTCCTTGCCGATTCTTCTTTTTCATTACAGATGACACAGCAGAAATATCCTAAAATTAAATTCCACTTTACGAGTGAATATTGATGAAAAAAATAATTGAAGAATTGAAGATTGAATGATTAAATAATCATTCTAAAGCCATGTAACAGTTTTAAATAAAAAAGACATTCATATATGTGAATGTCTTTTTTTTGTGCATTAGGTTTTAAATATAGAAGCCTGTTTTTTGGACTCTATAACAAAAATCTATTTTATATTAATAGTCATAGATTTTTAAAATACTTATAAAATAAAAAAAACCTCAATTCGAAAATTGAGGTTTTTTTAGTTTATGCTTCTCCTGTCGGTCCAAAATTCATTGGAATTGTAGGATGTTCAAATTCTTTGATTTTTCCATGAGCTTTTTCAAAGCGCTGAATGTTTTCACCTAATGCCTTCATTAATCGTTTTGCATGTTGTGGTGTTAACACAATTCTAGATTTTACTTTTGCCTTTGGTCGCCCTGGCATAATGTTTACAAAATCTACCACAAATTCAGAAGCTGAATGGTTAATGATTGCTAGGTTGGAATAAATTCCTTCCGCAGTTGCATCATCCAACTCTATATTGATTTGCTTTTCGTTTGCTTTGTCGTTGTTCATGTATTAAAAGTTTATTTCATGCTTTGCAGCCATAATTTCGTTGTATTCTTCTTTCGAACCTACAATGATATCATCGTACTTACGCATTCCCGTTCCTGCTGGTATTCTATGTCCAACAATTACATTTTCTTTTAATCCTTCAAGTGTATCAATTTTACCACTTACAGCTGCTTCGTTCAGTACTTTTGTTGTTTCCTGGAACGATGCTGCAGAGATGAATGATTTCGTCTGTAATGAAGCTCTTGTAATACCTTGTAAGATTGGTGTTGCCGTTGCCGGAACTACTTCTCTTGCAGATACTAATTGCTTATCAGCTCTTCTTAACACAGAATTTTCATCTCTCAATTCTCTTGGAGAAAGGATTTGTCCTGGTTTAAAGTTTTCTGAATCGCCTGCATCTTCCACTACTTTTTGACCGTAAAGATTATCATTTTCTCTGATAAAGTCAGACTTATGAATTAATTGGTTTTCTAAGAAAATAGTATCTCCTGGATCTCCAATTCTTACTTTACGCATCATTTGACGAATAATTACCTCAAAGTGCTTGTCATTAATTTTCACACCTTGTAAACGATATACTTCTTGTACTTCATTTACTAAGTACTGCTGTACCGCAGAAGGTCCTTTGATATTTAAAATATCATTTGGTGTAATAGAACCATCCGAAAGTGGCATTCCTGCTCTTACGTAATCATTTTCTTGTACTAAGATTTGATTAGATAATTTTACTAAATACTTCCGAACGTCTTCAAATTTAGATTCTACAATGATTTCACGGTTACCTCTTTTAATTTTACCAAAAGAAATGACTCCATCAATTTCAGAAACTACCGCTGGATTAGAAGGATTACGCGCTTCAAATAATTCTGTTACACGTGGCAAACCTCCTGTAATATCTCCAGTTTTGGATGACTTACGTGGTATTTTTACTAATACTTTACCTACTTCAATTTTTTCATTGTCTTCTACCATTAAGTGAGAACCTACTGGTAAGTTGTATGAACGTTGAATTTCTCCTTTTTTATCAAGGATTTGTAGCGTTGGTATTAATTTTTTATTTCTAGATTCAGAGATTACTTTTTCTTGGAATCCTGTTTGCTCATCAATTTCTACTTGGAACGTAATACCTTGTTCAATGTTTTCAAATTGAATTTTACCTCCAAATTCAGAGATAATAGATCCGTTATATGGATCCCATTGTGTAATAACATCTCCTGCTTTCACAACATCTCCGTTTTTCACAAAGATTGTTGAACCATAAGAAATATTATTTGTACTTAAAGTGATTCCTGTTTTCTTGTCGATTACTTTAATTTCAGAAGTACGAGAAATTACAACATTCGTAATTTTCCCATCACTAGCTTCAGCTTTCACTGTTTTTAGTTCTTCTATTTCAGCAACACCGCCAAATTTAGCAAGTAATTGGTTTTCATCAGAAATGTTACCTGCAACTCCTCCAAGGTGGAACGTACGTAGCGTTAACTGTGTACCTGGTTCTCCAATAGATTGTGCAGCTACAACTCCAACAGCTTCTCCAATTTGAACCATTTTGTTAGTAGAAAGGTTTCTTCCGTAACATTTTGCGCAAATACCTTTTTTCGCTTCACATGTTAATGGTGATCTTACTTCTACTGATTCTACTGGTGAGTCTTCTATAATTTGAGCTATTTCTTCTGAAATTTCTTGTCCAGCTTCTACTAAAACATCTTCTGTTAATGGATTGTATACATTTTGCAATGCAACTCTACCAAGAATACGTTCTTTTAATGGCTCTACAACATCTTCATTTTTCTTTAATGCCATTACATCTACACCTCGTAATGTTTCACAATCATGAATGTTCACAATTACATCTTGAGATACATCTACTAAACGACGTGTTAAGTATCCTGCATCGGCAGTTTTTAATGCGGTATCGGCAAGACCTTTACGCGCACCGTGCGTAGAGATAAAGTATTCTAAGATCGATAATCCTTCTTTAAAGTTAGAAAGAATTGGGTTTTCAATAATTTCTCCACCACCGGCAGTCGATTTTTTCGGCTTCGCCATTAATCCACGCATACCAGTTAACTGACGAATCTGCTCTTTAGAACCACGGGCTCCAGAATCAAGCATCATATACACAGAGTTAAATCCTTGTTGATCTTCACTAATGTGCTTCATAGACAACTCCGTAAGGTTTGCATTCGTTGTTGTCCATCTGTCAATTACTTGGTTGTAACGCTCGTTATTGGTAATTAATCCCATGTTATAACTTGCGGTAATTTTATCAACCTCTTTGTTAGCATTGTCAATTAACGATTGCTTTTCTTTTGGAATGATAATATCTCCTAAACTGAATGATAATCCACCTCTAAAGGCAAATCCGTATCCAAGACCTTTAATTTCATCTAAGAAATCTGCTGTCGTAGGAATATCAGTAACTCTTAAAATATCACCAATAATATTACGTAACGATTTTTTCGTTAATACTTTATTGATATAACCTGCTGCTGCTGGAACTTTTTCGTTAAAAAGTACACGTCCAACAGTTGTTTCGATAATTTGCGGAACTAATTTTCCTTCTTCATTAAAGTCCATTGCTCTAATTTTCATCGAAGCATTTAACTCTATTTTTTTCTCATTGTACGCCATTACTACTTCTTCTGCAGAGTAGAATGTTAAACCTTCACCAACAATTTTTCTTTCTGGAGTAGATTTACGCAACTTCGTCATATAGTATAAACCAAGTACCATATCTTGTGAAGGTACTGTAATTGGCGAACCATTTGCTGGATTCAGAATGTTGTGAGAAGCTAACATTAATAGTTGTGCTTCTAAGATTGCTTCTGGTCCTAATGGTAAATGAACTGCCATTTGATCTCCATCAAAATCGGCGTTGAATGCTGTACATACTAATGGATGCAACTGAATTGCTTTTCCTTCAATTAGCTTTGGCTGAAACGCCTGTATACCAAGTCTGTGCAACGTAGGCGCACGGTTTAGTAATACTGGATGACCTTTAATAACGTTGTCAAGAATGTCCCAAACTACTGGTTCTTTCTTGTCTATAATTTTCTTTGCAGATTTTACAGTTTTTACAATTCCTCTTTCAATTAGTTTTCTAATTACGAAAGGCTTGTAAAGTTCTGCTGCCATATTTTTAGGCAATCCACATTCAGATAATTTTAATTCTGGACCTACAACAATTACTGAACGCGCAGAATAATCCACACGTTTTCCAAGTAAGTTTTGACGGAAACGTCCTTGCTTACCTTTTAAGGAATCAGATAATGATTTTAACGGTCTGTTAGAATCTGTTTTTACTGCTGATGATTTACGCGTGTTATCGAATAATGAATCTACAGATTCTTGAAGCATACGCTTCTCGTTACGCAAGATTACTTCTGGAGCTTTGATCTCCATTAATCTTTTTAAACGATTGTTTCTGATAATTACTCTACGGTATAAATCATTTAAATCAGACGTTGCAAAACGACCACCATCAAGTGGTACTAACGGGCGTAATTCTGGTGGAATTACAGGAACAACTTTCATGATCATCCATTCCGGACGGTTTTCACGATTTTTGTTCGCATCACGTAACGCTTCAACAACTTGCAAACGCTTTAACGCTTCCGTTTTACGTTGCTTAGATGTTTCGTTGTTTGCTTTGTGTCTTAAATCGAATGATAATTGATCTAAATCAATTCTAGATAATAATTCAATTAAACATTCAGCACCCATTTTAGCGATAAATTTCTTAGGATCTTTATCGTCTAGATATAGATTTTCTTGTGGAAGCGATTCAAGAATATTTAAGTATTCTTCTTCCGTAAGGAAATCCATTTTTTGAACTGGCTCACCTTCTTCATTTTTAGCTTCACCTGGCTGAATTACTACATAACGTTCGTAGTAAATAATCATGTCTAATTTCTTAGATGGTAATCCTAAAAGGTATCCAATTTTGTTTGGTAACGAACGGAAATACCAAATGTGTGCAACTGGCACTACAAGGTTGATATGTCCAACTCTATCTCTACGTACTTTTTTTTCTGTTACTTCAACACCACATCGGTCACATACGATTCCTTTGTAGCGAATTCTTTTGTATTTACCACAAGCACATTCGTAATCCTTTACAGGACCGAAGATACGCTCACAGAATAATCCGTCACGCTCAGGTTTGTGTGTACGATAGTTGATTGTTTCAGGTTTTAGGACTTCACCTTTTGAAGCTCCTAATATAGACTCCGGAGAGGCTAAACCTATCGAGATTTTATTAAATCTCTTTACAGTATTCTTATCTCTATTTCTTGCCATACTAATGGTTGATAATGAATTATGTGTACTTATAGCCGTGCAACAAAAAGTTACACGGCGTTTATAATTATTCCTCTAATCTAATGTCTAATCCAAGACCTTTCAATTCATGCATTAATACATTGAATGATTCAGGTAATCCTGGTTCTGGCATTGGTTCCCCTTTTACGATAGCTTCGTAAGTTTTGGCTCTACCAATTACATCATCAGATTTTACAGTCAGTATTTCTCTTAGTGTGCTAGATGCTCCATATGCTTCTAATGCCCAAACTTCCATTTCTCCAAAACGTTGTCCACCAAATTGTGCTTTACCACCTAATGGTTGTTGCGTAATTAATGAATATGGTCCTATGGAACGTGCGTGCATTTTGTCATCTACCATGTGTCCTAGTTTCAGCATGTAAATAATACCTACCGTTGCCGGCTGATCGAAACGTTCTCCTGTTCCACCATCATATAAGTATGTATGTCCAAATCTTGGAACACCAGCTTCGTCAGTGATTTCATTAATTTGATCTAATGAAGCACCATCAAAGATTGGCGTAGCATATTTTTTATCTAGTTTTTCTCCTGCCCATCCTAATACCGTTTCATAAATTTGACCGATATTCATACGAGAAGGTACTCCTAATGGATTTAATACGATATCTACTGGCGTACCATCTTCCAAGAAAGGCATATCTTCTTGACGAACAATACGAGCTACAATACCTTTGTTTCCGTGACGACCTGCCATTTTATCACCTACTTTTAGTTTACGTTTTTTAGCGATGTAAACTTTAGCTAGTTTTAAAATTCCTGCTGGTAATTCATCTCCAACTGATATTGTAAATTTATCTCTTCTTAATGCTCCTTGAAGGTCATTAAGTTTGATTTTATAGTTGTGTACTAAATCTGCAATTGCAGTATTTGTAACATCGTCAGTAGTCCAAGTTCCTCCTGTTAAATGCGCGTAATCTTCTACTGCGTTTAACATTTTTAGTGTAAACTTTTTCCCTTTTGGCAATACTTCTTCTCCAAGATCATTTTGAACTCCTTGAGAAGTTTTACCATTAACGAGCGTAAATAATTTATCAATTAATACTTCTCTTAATTCTCCGAATTTAGTGGTGTATTCAAGTTCTAAAGTTGCGATTTCCTCTTTGTCTTTCGCTCTTTTACGCTTGTCTTTGATTGCTCTTGCGAATAATTTTTTATTAATTACAACTCCGTGTAATGATGGAGACGCTTTTAATGAAGCATCTTTTACATCACCTGCTTTGTCTCCAAAGATTGCACGTAATAATTTTTCTTCTGGTGTAGGATCTGATTCTCCTTTTGGAGTAATTTTACCAATTAGAATGTCGCCAGGTTTTACTTCAGCTCCAACTCTAATCATTCCATTTTCATCTAAATCTT
The DNA here is from genome assembly GCF_009901525.1 of Kordia antarctica. Classification (NCBI taxonomy): domain Bacteria; kingdom Pseudomonadati; phylum Bacteroidota; class Flavobacteriia; order Flavobacteriales; family Flavobacteriaceae; genus Kordia; species Kordia antarctica. The sequence continues at coordinate 4,813,456 of NZ_CP019288.1, read as the reverse complement.
TTGTAGCTTCTTCTGAAACGTTTGGAATGTCATTGGTTAATTCTTCAGCTCCTAATTTTGTATCTCTTACATCCATTGAGTATTCGTCAATGTGAATAGACGTAAAGATGTCTTCACGAACTACTTTTTCAGAGATTACAATTGCATCCTCAAAGTTATATCCTTTCCAAGGCATGAAGGCAACCTTCATGTTTCGTCCAAGTGCTAGTTCTCCTTTTTGAGTTGCATATCCTTCACAAAGTACTTGTCCTTTTTTAACTCTATCACCTTTTTTAATAATTGGTTTTAGGTTAATAGATGTACTTTGATTCGTTTTACGGAATTTGATTAAGTTGTATGTTTTTGAGTCTCCGTCAAAACTTACTAATTTTTCTTCTTCCGTACGATCGTACTTGATTGTAATTTTATTTGCATCTACATATTCAGCCAATCCATCGCCTTCAGCATTTATCAATACTCTAGAATCAGAAGCTACTTGACGCTCTAATCCTGTTCCTACGATTGGTGATTGTGGACGTAATAATGGTACTGCTTGACGCATCATGTTAGATCCCATCAATGCACGGTTGGCATCATCATGTTCCAAGAATGGAATTAACGATGCTGAGATTGATGCTATTTGATTTGGTGCAACATCCGTATAATCAACTTCAGATGGAGATACTACTGGGAAATCTCCTTCTTCACGTGCAATTATTTTGTCAACACTGATTGTACCGTCTTCAGTTGTTGGAATGTTTGCTTGAGAAATTTTCATTCCTTCTTCTTCCTCAGCACTTAAGTATGCAAAATTGTTAATATCAACTTTTCCATTCTCTACCTTACGGTATGGAGTTTCCAAGAATCCCATAGCGTTTACTTTTGCAAATACTCCAAGAGAAGATATTAATCCAATGTTTGGTCCTTCTGGTGTTTCAATAGGACATAAACGTCCGTAGTGTGTATAGTGAACATCACGTACTTCGAAACCTGCTCTTTCTCTAGAAAGTCCTCCAGGTCCTAAAGCCGATAGACGACGCTTGTGTGTTATTTCTGCTAATGGATTTGTTTGATCCATGAATTGCGACAACTGATTCGTTCCGAAGAATGAATTAATTACAGATGACAAGGTTTTTGCATTAATCAAATCGATTGGTGTAAATACCTCGTTATCTCTAACGTTCATACGCTCACGGATTGTTCTTGCCATACGCGCAAGTCCAACACCGAATTGTTGTGCTAATTGTTCTCCTACTGTACGAACACGTCTGTTAGATAAGTGATCAATATCATCAATTTCCGCTTTAGAGTTAATTAACTCAATTAAGTATTTGATGATGGTGATAATATCTTCCTTCGTTAAGACTTGCTTATCCATTGCGATATTCAATCCTAACTTCTTATTCATACGGTAACGACCTACGTTTCCAAGGTTGTAACGTTGGTCAGAGAAAAATAGTTTATCGATAATACCACGTGCTGTTTCCTCATCTGGCGGCTCAGCATTACGAAGTTGACGATAAATGTGTTCTACGGCTTCTTTTTCAGAGTTCGTAGGATCTTTTTGTAATGTATTATGGATAATCGCGTAATCACCAGCTTGGTTTTCTTCTTTGTGTAAAAGAACAGTTTTTACACCAGCTTCCACGATTTCTTCTATGTGTTCTTTTTCTAAAACAGTATCTCTATCCAAAACGATTTCGTTACGTTCGATAGATACTACTTCTCCTGTATCTTCATCTACGAAGTCTTCATGCCACGTATTTAATACACGTGCAGCTAACTTGCGACCCAATACTTTTTTAAGTCCACTTTTAGATACTTTTACTTCTTCAGCAAGATCAAATATCTCAAGGATATCTTTATCACTTTCAAATCCGATAGCTCTAAATAGTGTAGTTACAGGTAATTTTTTCTTTCTATCAATATATGCATACATTACACTATTGATATCAGTTGCAAATTCTATCCATGATCCTTTAAAAGGAATTACTCTGGCAGAATATAGCTTTGTTCCATTTGCATGGAAAGATTGTCCAAAAAATACTCCTGGCGAACGGTGTAATTGAGAAACTACGACACGCTCAGCTCCATTGATACAGAACGTTCCACTTGGAGTCATATAAGGAATAGTTCCTAAATATACATCCTGTACAATTGTTTCAAAGTCTTCATGCTCTGGATCTGTACAATATAGTTTTAGACGTGCTTTTAAAGGCACACTATACGTTAATCCTCTTTCAATACATTCTTGAATATTGTATCTAGGTGGGTCGACGAAGTAATCAAGAAATTCTAATACGAATTGATTACGAGTGTCTGTAATTGGAAAGTTTTCTTGGAAGGTGTTGTATAATCCTTCTTCGCCACGCTCTTCAGATTTCGTTTCTAATTGAAAGAAATCTTGGAATGATTTGATCTGAATATCTAGGAAATCTGGATAGTCAGGTGTGTGTTTTGCCGAGGCGAAATTTAATCTTTCAGTCTGATTTGTGAACATCAATGGACAATATTATGATTAAAATAAAATAAAATAAAACGTATTCACGCTTATATGCACAAAAGGGTTTAGGTCTCAGGGAACTATCCCAAAGACCTAAACCAAGTTTTTATAGCTTGGTAAGCTTACTTAAGCTCAACCTCTGCTCCTGCTTCTTCTAAAGATGCTTTAAGACCTTCAGCCTCATCTTTAGTTACTCCTTCTTTTACTGCTGCTGGTGCAGAATCAACAATTGCTTTAGCTTCTTTAAGACCTAAACCAGTTAATTCTTTTACTAATTTAACTACTGCTAACTTAGAACCACCTGCGGCTTTTAAGATAACGTCAAATTCAGTTTGCTCGTCAGCTTCTTCTGCTGCTGCTCCGCCACCACCTGATTGAACTACTGCAGCTGCAGCAGGCTCAATACCGTACTCATCTTTTAATATACCTGCTAATTCGTTAACTTCTTTTACTGTAAGGTTAACTAATTGTTCTGCGAATTCTTTTAAATCTGCCATTTTCTATCGTTTTAAAATAATGTTTTTGTTAAATATTTGTTTTGTTAAGTGCGTACTTTCTAAATTATCTTTCAGATAATGTTTTGATGATTCCAGCCAATTTACCGCCACTAGATTTAAGAGCAGAAACAACGTTCTTAGCAGGAGATTGTAATAATCCAATGATTTCTCCAATAAGCTCTTCTCTAGATTTGATATCAACTAATACATCTAATTGATCGTCTCCTACATAAACCGCAGATTCGATGAAAGCTCCTTTTAAAATAGGTTTTTTTGCTTTCTTCTTTTTTCTGAATTCTTTGATTAATTTCGCTGGAGCGTTTCCTGTTTCTGAAAACATTAGTGAAGTGTTTCCTTTTAATACTTCAGGAAGTTCACCAAATTCTTTTTCAGAAGCTTCCATTGCTTTTGCAAGCAATGTATTCTTGATTACTGCAAGTTGAATATTTTCCTTGTAACAAGCTCTTCTTAAATCTGAAGTAGCTTCAGCATTTAATCCAGAGATATCTGTTAAATAAATATTCGTATTTTCAGCTAACTGTGCAGTTAATTCTTCTATTACTACTAATTTTTCTTCTTTAGTCATGATAAAAATCTTTTTTAACTACCAATTATATTGTTTTCGGATCAACAGCTATACTTGGGCTCATGGTACTTGACATAAAAACACTTTTCATGTATATACCTTTTGCCGCAGTTGGCTTTAATTTCATTAATGTCTGTAATAGCTCAGCCGCATTCCCTTCAATTTTTTCTGCAGAGAATGAAGATTTACCAATAGACGCATGAACGATTCCTGTTTTATCAACTTTAAAGTCAATTTTACCAGCTTTCACTTCAGTTACAGCTTTCGCTACATCCATTGTTACAGTACCAGTTTTTGGGTTTGGCATTAAACCTCTTGGTCCTAAAATTCTACCTAAAGGTCCTAATTTACCCATTACACTTGGCATTGTGATGATTACATCAACATCTGTCCATCCTCCTTTAATTTTCGCAAGGTACTCGTCTAATCCAACATAGTCAGCACCTGCTTCTGTAGCTTCTGCTTCTTTATCTGGAGTTACTAATGCTAAAACTTTAACGTCTTTACCTGTTCCGTGCGGTAATGTTACCACACCTCTTACCATTTGATTAGCTTTACGTGGATCAACACCTAATCTTACAGCAATATCAACAGACGCGTCAAATTTTACATTTGTTATTTCTTTCACTAAGCTTGATGCTTCCGCAACAGAATACAATTTGTTTCTGTCTACTTTAGCTAAAGCTTCTTTTTGCTTTTTTGTTACTCGTGCCATTTTCTTTTAGATTTAAAAAGGTTTATCACCAGATACTGTTAATCCCATAGATCTTGCAGTTCCTGCAACCATACTCATTGCTGACTCAACTTTAAACGCATTTAAGTCTACCATTTTGTCTTGAGCAATTGCTCTTACTTGTTCCCAAGTTACGCTTGCTACCTTTTTACGGTTTGGTTCTCCTGATCCTTTTTTAATCTTTGCCGCTTCCATTAGCTGAACTGCCGCTGGAGCTGTTTTCACTACAAATTCAAAAGATTTGTCTTTGTATACAGAAATAACAACTGGTACTATTTTACCTTGTTTATCTTGTGTTCTTGCATTAAACTGCTTACAGAACTCCATGATATTAACACCGGCAGCACCTAAAGCGGGTCCAACCGGTGGCGACGGATTCGCTGCACCTCCCCTAACTTGTAGCTTAACTACTTTACTTAATTCTTTTGCCATTTTCTTGTTTTTAGTTGTAAAACACTTTTTATTTGGAAGCTAAAAATGTTTACGTGTATATATAATGTGTAACAATTATATTTTCTCTACTTGCATGTAACTTAGTTCTAAAGGTGTTTTTCTTCCGAAAATTTTCACCATTACTTCTAATTTACGTTTCTCTTCGTTAATCTTTTCAACTGTTCCATTGAAACCATTGAAAGGACCATCGATTACTTTTACTGTTTGTCCTGTTGTAAAAGGGATTGCGACATTATCAGTTTTCACTGCTAATTCATCCACTTTACCAAGCATTCTATTAACTTCTGATTGCCTTAACGGAACAGGATCTCCTCCTTTTACTTCTCCTAAGAAACCAATCACGTTTGTAACTGACTTTATAACATGTGTTACTTCTCCTGCTATATTAGCTTTAATCATAATATAACCTGGGAAATAAACTTTTTCCTTATTTACTTTTTTTCCGTTACGGATTTGAATTACTTTTTCCGTTGGAACTAAAACTTCTTCTACATAATCCTCAAGACCAAGTCTAACTATTTCGCTTTCTATATAAGCTTTTATTTTATTTTCCTGCCCACTGACAGCTCTCACAACATACCATTTCTTCACATTAGAATCCGCCATAATAAGTATAATTTTTGAGAGTGATTATTTACCAAGTACTAGTTCGTACACAAATCCTAATGCTTTTGCAAAGGCTGAATCAACTCCCCAAATTACTAATGAGAAAATAATTGAGAAAATCGCAACAACAATTGTTAAACGCTGTGCCTCTGGCCACGCTGTCCAAGTAACATTGGTTCTCAACTCCTCGAAAGATTCTTTTACATAATTTACTATACCAGCCATATTGTAATTTTATTAGCACGGGTTGAGAGACTCGAACTCACGACACCTGGTTTTGGAGACCAGTGCTCTACCAACTGAGCTAAACCCGTATTCCATAAAAAGGCGTCCCAAAAACGGGACACCTCTATTATTTATTAATATTTATCTGTTTAGTCTAAAATTTCAGTTACCTGACCTGCACCAACAGTTCTACCACCTTCACGAATTGCAAAACGTAAACCTACATTCATCGCAATTGTGTTTAACAACTCAACAGTAATTGTTAAGTTATCTCCTGGCATAACCATCTCAACACCTTCTGGCAAGCTGATAGTTCCTGTTACATCCGTTGTACGAACATAAAATTGAGGACGATAATTTGTATGAAATGGAGTGTGACGTCCACCTTCTTCTTTTTTAAGGATATAAACCTCAGCTTTAAATTTAGCATGTGGAGTTACAGAACCTGGCTTACAGATTACCATACCTCTAGAGATTTGAGTTTTCTCAATACCTCTTAATAAAATACCTGCATTATCTCCAGCTTCACCTCTATCTAATATTTGACGAAACATTTCGATACCAGTAATAGTAGAAGTTAATTTTCCAGCTCCCATACCAATAATCTCTACAGGATCTCCAGTGTTAGCAATACCCGTTTCAATACGACCAGTTGCAACAGTACCACGACCAGTAATTGAGAATACATCTTCAATTGGCATTAAGAAAGGCTTATCTATTTCTCTTAAAGGCTCTTCAATCCAAACATCAACAGCTTCCATTAATTCTAAAACTGTATCAACCCATTTTTTCTCACCGTTAAGTGCACCTAATGCAGAACCAGCAATTACAGGCCCATTATCTCCATCATATTCATAGAAAGATAATAAATCTCTAACTTCCATATCTACCAATTCAATTAATTCCTCATCATCAACCATATCCACTTTATTCATGAATACAACCATTCTTGGAATTCCTACTTGACGACCTAATAAGATGTGCTCACGAGTTTGTGGCATAGGACCGTCAGTTGCAGCAACTACTAATATAGCGCCATCCATTTGTGCAGCACCAGTAACCATGTTCTTTACGTAATCCGCGTGACCTGGACAGTCAACGTGTGCGTAGTGACGATTAGCTGTTGCGTATTCTACGTGTGATGTATTAATTGTTATTCCTCTTTCTTTCTCTTCTGGAGCATTATCAATTTGATCAAATGATTTTGCTTCTGAAAAACCTGCATCAGCTAATACTTTAGTAATAGCAGCAGTTAAAGTTGTTTTACCGTGATCTACGTGTCCAATTGTACCTATGTTAAGGTGTGGTTTTGAACGATCAAAAGTTGCCTTTGCCATGTTTAATTTATTTTAATCTTAGTTATATATTAGTGTTAAATTTATACATTTTATGAGCCAATGACGGGATTTGAACCCGTGACCTCTTCCTTACCAAGGAAACACTCTACCCCTGAGCTACATCGGCAAGAAATATATAGAGCGAAAGACCGGGTTCGAACCGGCGACATTCAGCTTGGAAGGCTGACGCTCTACCAACTGAGCTACTTTCGCTTTTGTTTAGTGGGGAGAGCAGGATTCGAACCTGCGAAGACGTAGTCAGCAGATTTACAGTCTGCCCTCGTTGGCCGCTTGAGTATCTCCCCAATAAAAATCAATATTTCAAAACTTATGAGCCGATGGATAACTTCCTTCGACTGCGCTAAGGATTAACGTTTCATTATTATGTCTCAAAATACTTTTCGTATTTCTCAACCCCTACTGCGCTTTACTTTTTTTGAGCCGATGGAGGGACTCGAACCCACGACCTGCTGATTACAAATCAGCTGCTCTAGCCAGCTGAGCTACATCGGCTTTTGCTCATAAAAAAAGCCCGCTATTTCTAACGGACTGCAAATGTATAAATTATTTTTTTAATCAAAACAATTTTTGAGAACTTTTTTATATCAATGTGTTCGTACTTTTTCTTTTCTTTTTAATAGCGCTCTTTGTAATGTGCTTGTTGCTTCATCCATAGCTTCCTCAAAGGTTCTACATTGTTTTTTTACCATAAGATCATCTCCAGGAATATTTACTCTCACTTCTGCAATCTTATTTTCTTTTGCACTTGTGTTTTCTACCTTTAAATAGACGTCTGCATCTACAATTTTATCATAGTATGTTTCTAACTTGTCCATTTTTCTTTGAATGAAATCTACTAACTTACGATCTGCCGTAAAGTTTACGGACTGCATGTTTACTTTCATACGCGGTATTTTTTTAGGTTATAATTTAGGTTTTGGCTGCTTTCTTTGTAATTACTTTTTATTTCTAGGATGCGCTTTGGCATATACATTTTTAAGTTCAGCTAAACTGTTGTGAGTATATACTTGTGTGGAAGCTAAGCTAGCATGACCAAGTAATTCTTTTACAGCATTTAAGTCTGCACCTTGATTTAATAAATGAGTCGCAAATGTATGTCTGAGAATATGCGGACTCTTTTTTGTTTTTGTTGATGCTACACTAAAATAATCATTTATTAGACGATATACAAGATTCGGATAGATTTTATTTCCCTTAGCCGTTAAAAATAATTCATCCGTTTTATGAATAGCTATTGATTTCCTTTGGGTATTGTATTCTTTTAACTGTACTTCAAGCTTTTGCAGCAATGGAACAATTCGCTCTTTGTTTCTTTTACCTAATATTTTAATTGTTTTTAAAGTATAATCTATGTCTGATTCTTTTAGATTGATTAATTCACTCCGCCGCATTCCTGTTGCATACAACATTTCAATGATCGTTTTGTTGCGTATACCTGCAAAATCATTTTTAAAGACTATGTTTTCTAATACTTGATCCATTTCTTTTTTAGAGAATGGTACTTGTATTTTTTTTGACGTTTTTAATGCTTTGTGTTTTATTAATGGACTTACTTCTATTTGTTTTGTTTTGAGTAAGTATTTGTAATAGGTTTTGAGTGAAGATACTTTTCTGTTTATCGTTGCATTCATCAAACCCGTTTCTACTAAAGAAACGATCCAATTCCGAATTTGCACATAATGAACTCCTTTTATATTATCATCCTCATATGCAGTTTCACAAAATTCCGAAAACGAACGCAAATCTTTTTCATAAGCTGTTACCGTATGCACCGAATAGTTCTTTTCGAGTTTTAGATATTCTGTGAAGGAAGTGAAGGTCATTTTTGGGTTTTGGGTTTTAGTCGCTTTGTTTGTTTGTTTGTTCGTTAATTTACTCTTAACTGATCACTTTTTCACTTTCAACTGTTCACTTTTAACTTTTAACTTTTAACTTTTATTAATGCGAAATTAAACTGATAAACTCTTAAACTGATAAACTCCATTTTATTTGTTTAAAGTTACTAAAGTTGTATTTAATATTTGAATTATACACACAAAAAAAGGTTTCCGTTATGGAAACCTTTTTAATTTTGTTCTAAAAATCTTAAACTTCTTCTTGATCTCTAAGATTTTGTATGTACTGAGCTTTCTGAATCTGCGCTCTACGCACTACTGATGGCTTTGAAAAGTGTTTTCTAGCTCTTAGTTGACGCATTCCACCTGTACGATCAAATTTTCGCTTGAAACGTTTCAGTGCTCTGTCTATATTTTCTCCTTCTTTAACTGGTATAATTAACATAGTCCTTAACCTCCTCTCTTTTAGATTTTACGATTGCAAATATAGAGACTATTTTTTGATTACAAATATTTACACCAAAGAATATTGAAATAATTTGAATGTATTGCCCGATAAAAGATATTAGACCGCTTACTTCGACAGGCTCAGCACAAGCTGCTTTTGGAATCTAGCATCAAGACTTGACGATAATTGACTGATAATTAAGTGTTTTTCTATATGAAACTAAACAGGTTTATCATAATATGTCAAATCGAGTGCAGTTGAGATTCAATGAAACTAAGATGTTTATTGGCTTCTCGACTGCGCCCGAAGTGACAACATATTGATTTTTTATACTAGTTTCGAATGATTGTTAGAATTGTTTTTTTCTGCATTAGCGATTGAGGCTTTGTTGAAGCTCCTCACTTCGATTCCACTGAGTGAACTCGTTTATTTCTGTTTTGTGAGAGCGACTGCCGAAAGCGCGTCCGCAATTTTTCATTGCGGAATGCCCTAATTATTAATGTAACAATTTTTCAATGTAACAATTGAATAATGATATTTTGAGTATCATGTTATTTTACAGACCAAACAGAATAGCTTTTTGGTGGTGCCTGAATTTTTACCCATTTTCCACCTTGCGTTACAGGTTCCCAACCAGAATGACCTGTGAAGTCTTTAATTCGTGTGTTTGACCAATTGGTTTCTACCCAGCGTTCTTGCCAGCTATTTGAGTTGTTGATATACACAACTATTCCAGCACTATTGTTTCCATTTCTTCTTGCAATATATTCGTCATTATCCGCATACATAATTGATGTACTTCCGCTTGCTAAGTTGTTATGAATCCAAATCAGATTGTTTAATTTATTTTTATCTAACCATTGTTCGTAATCGCTATAGAATATTGTTGGATATCCTTCATGTGTTAATATGTACGCATACGCGAGAATTTTTCCGTTTACAATTTCATCCGTATCATGATTTGCCACAAATGTAACTGCTTTTGATGCGTTTCGCTTCCATAACATATCATCGTTTAATTTTGTCAAGTCGTTTCCACTGAAAGCATCTTTCATTTTGTAATAACAAGCAAAATCGAACGCGCTTACTTCCGCTTGTCCTGTCCACCAATCTAAGGTATTTACATTTGCGTCCCAATATTCTCCAACAGAGAAACCTCCAACAGCATTTTTCCAATCTTTTATAACCCAAGGAGCAAATCCTTTTACATAGTCAAAACGCCATCCGTCAAAACCAATTACATTTTTATAGTATTTGGCAACTGAGTTTGAATTGTTCCAAAGCCAATCTTGTACATATGTTTTGTGATGACATAAATCGGCAAAGCCACCAAATGCACCTTCATCATTTGCATGATAATCATTTGGATGAAAGTCATAGTACGTTCTGTTGAACATTCCTGACATTGGTTGATAATCTGTGTATGTGCTTGTTCCTTTGAACGGATTGTACTCACTAGCGCCTCCACTATTGTGATTTAATACAATGTCTGCAATTACGCTCAATCCATTGTTATGAGCTGTATTTACTAAACTTTGCAATTCGGCAGTAGAGCCAAAACGCGTTTCTACACTTCCCATTTGGTTGTATTCTCCAAAATCGAAGTAATCAAAAGGATCATAACCCATAGAAAATGGTCCGTTTTGCGCTTTGGAAGCTGGCGGAAGCCAAATGGCATCAATTCCTGCATTGCTCCAATCGTCTACCTTTCCTTTGACAACATTCCACCAAGTTCCACCTGCAGGAACGTCCCAATAAAATGCTTGCATCATGACTCCAGATCCAATTGGTTTTAAGTTGTTTTTGGCAGTTACAACTGTTTCTTTGACAGCTTCTGTACTTTGCTCGTTTTCTTGCGTAATTTCATCTTCAGAACAGCTTATAAAGAATAAACTGATCAATAAGAAATAGAATATTTTAGTTGTTTTCATGGTTTATGTGGTTAAAGTTCCTATCAATGTAGAAATTTATTTTGTAGCACAATAATCACAAGGTTAACGAAAACGTTTTCGTGTTAATAAGTTTCTGTTTTATACGGTTTTACCGTAGCTAAAAAGGACTTCTGAATTATATCTAAACAAAAAAAGACCACTCGTTAAAGTGATCTTTTGTATTTGTTAACTAACAACTATTTTTAAGTCGCAGGCTTATAATCTTTTTTATCAATAATCATTTTGGCAATTCCTGAGTGGAATTTTTGCCAAAATAATTTAAGCAAACTTACGTTGCAGGCTTATAATCTTTTTTGTCAATAATCATTTTGGCAATAATCTCTCTCAAGATTTCAGAAGTTCCACCGCCAATTGGACCTAAACGACTATCGCGTAATAAACGTGCCATTGGATAATCTTCCATATATCCGTAACCGCCTAACATTTGTAAACATTGATAGATTACAGTGTCTGCCATTTTGGTTGATTGCAGTTTGGACATTGTTGCTTCTTTTACAACGTATTCCTTTTTGTTAAGTCTATATGCTACTGTGTAATTGAATGTTTTACAAATCTCAACTTCCGTAGCCAAGTCTGCCATTGTATGACGCAACGCTTGAAATTTATCAATTGTTCTTCCAAAAGCTTCTCGTTCCGACATATATTGTATTGCGTATTCAATTGCATATTCTGCTCTTGCATGCGCATTGATTCCCATAATTAAACGCTCTAACGCAAAGTGTTGCATGATATATGGAAACCCTTTGTTTTCTTCTCCCATTAGGTTTTCTAGTGGAATTTCAACATTATCAAACGCAATTTCTCCAGTATCAGAAGCTCTCCAACCTAACTTATCTAGTTTTGTTGCTGAGATTCCTGGCGTATCTCTATCCATGATAAAAATACTGATTCCTTTGTTTCCTAATTCTGGATTCGTTTTCGCTGCAACTACTAAGTAATCGCTGTATAAGCCATTTGTGATAAACGTTTTAGAACCGTTGATTATATATTTGTCGCCTTTTTTAACAGCCGTTGATCGCATTCCTGCAACATCCGATCCGCCAAAAGGTTCTGTAATACATAAACAACCAATTTTTTCACCTGTAATACCTGGTGTTAAATAGCGTTCTTTTATATCGTGATTTCCTTCTTTGTTTACGTGCGTCATTGCTAAATATGCATGCGCCCAAATTGCTGCTGCAAATCCGCCAGAATTGATCCGTTGTAATTCTTCTAATAAAATGACTGTGTAGAAAAGATCTAAATCAAGTCCGCCGTATTCTTCTGGATATGCCAATCCGAAGTATCCCATTTCACCAAATTTCTCCCAAATGAAGCGTTCTATGGTTCCTGTTTTCTCCCATTTATCAATGTGAGGAACGACTTCTTTCTTTAAAAAATCTCGGAGACTTTCTCTAAAAAGTTGATGTTCTTCATTAAAGTACATACTTTCCATATAAGGCAATTTTTATATTTTTCTATTCAATTGACAAATATAATTCAATTATCTTGATTTTGTTTGTTGGAAAGTTGCGAATTTTTGTCAATTCCTCAAAAGTTTTAAATCCTTCTCGGAGAATTCGTTCGTTGATGATTTCGTCTGCCAATTCGTAATTGATGTACGGAATTATTTGTAATTCGTCTACTGAACATGTGTTGACATTCACTTTCGTGATGTTGGGTATTTCTAGGTAGAAACGTTTCCAGACTTTCTGAATTACTTCTGGCTTTAAGCCGTAGACATCTTTTAATTGAGATTCCATGACAAATCCGCCTAATTTTTCTCTGTATTCTACAATTCGAGCAGAGAGTTTTTCGCCGATTCCATATATTTTTCGAAGTTCTTCAATCGTTGCTTTGTTGAGATTGACCTTTTCCAAAACAACTTCTGTATTCTTAAATGTATTTGTCTTATTTAGATAGAAACGTTTCCATACTTTCTGAATCACTTCTGGCTTTAAGCCATAGACATTTTCTAATTGAGATTCCGTGACAAATCCGCCAAGACTTGCTCTGTATTTTACAATTCGGGCAGAGAGCTTTTCACCGATTCCGTATACTTTTCGGAGTTCTTCAATCGTTGCTTTGTTAAGGTCGATCTTTTCCAGAATAACCTCATCTTTTTCATTAGATCCATACGATTTGTAATTCCACTTTTTCTTCTTTTTATTGGTAACCCATTCGGGGAATTTGAAATACGGTTGTAATACGCTGAGCAACGAATCAGAAACCTTTGTGATGGTTTGAAACTCCTTGGCGGAATTCACATATTTGTTGGTTTCTCTAAACTCGTGTAAACGATCAATTTCTTCTGTTGACATTCCTAAAGTAAATCCTTTGTAATCGGAAATGAAGTTAGGATTGAATGGAAATATTTTCGGTTTTCGTTGTTCTATTGAAAGAATTTTGAGTGAATCTATTTGTTGCTGATAGATCGCTACTTCTGCGTCTGCAAACAACATTGGCGTTTTTTTGGGATTTGTGTAAAAGTAGATTCCTTGCACGATGAAGATTAGGAATATAATACACAAAATCCCACTTCGTTCTGCTTTCACAAACTTGAAGTAGGATTTGATATTTTTCATGTTTTCGATTTTTTAAGTGAACCGTTACATGAATATTTTTGGGTTTATTATTCTATGATGACTATTTACGTTTTAGATACCTTTTATTGCATCCAAATATCTTTTCAACTGTTTTTTCACTACTGGGAATAGGAAGAATAAACCTACCATGTTAGGGAATACCATTGCGAAAATCATCGCGTCTGAGAAGTCCCATATAGATTTCATACTTGCCGCAGCTCCTATTACAACAAAGATTAAAAACAATACTTTGTATACTAAATCTGCTGTTTTACCGCGTCCAAATAAATACTTCCATGATTGTAAACCGTAGTATGACCACGAAATCATTGTTGAGACTGCGAATAATACGACTGCTACAGTTAAGAATAGATTAGAATACGGAATATATGCTGCAAAAGCTTTTGAAGTAATTCCTGCACCTTCAACCATTACACCATCAATCATTACTGCGCCATCTCCACCGTATTCAAATGCTCCACCAAAGTTAAAGATGATAATAACTAAAGCTGTCATCGTACAAATTACTACTGTATCAATAAACGGTTCTAGTAAAGCAACTAAACCTTCAGAAGCTGAATATTTTGTTTTTACTGCTGAGTGTGCTATGGATGCTGAACCTGCTCCTGCTTCGTTAGAGAAAGCGGCTCTTTTAAACCCGACAAGTAGTACTCCTATAAAACCACCTACTCCAATTGCTGTTGGGTTGAATGCTTCACTAAAAATAAGTCCAAAAGCATCATCAATTAAGGAGAAATTACTCAATATAATATACAAACAAGCAACTAAATACAATACTGCCATAAATGGAACTATTTTTTCTGTTACAGATGCAATTCTTTTGATACCTCCAATAATGATGATACCAACTAATATTGCTAATACAACTCCAATAATTGCTCCTGCGCTTGTACTTTCTAATCCCATTAATTCTTTTAATACGATCGTAGCTTGATTGGATTGAGCTGCGTTTCCACCTCCAAAAGATCCACCAATACAAAATATAGCAAATAAAACTGCTGTTATTTTACCTAGCGTTGCAAAACCTTTTTCTTTAAGACCTCTACTTAAATAATACATTGGACCTCCATATACAGTTCCATCTTCTCCAACGTCTCTGTATTGAACTCCTAAAGTACATTCTACAAATTTTGTAGACATTCCAAGTAATCCACATACTATCATCCAAAATGTAGCTCCAGGTCCGCCTAAGGCAATTGCTAATGCTACACCAGCTATATTTCCATTTCCTACTGTACCAGAAACCGCAGTTGCCAATGCTTGAAAGTGTGTTACTTCTCCATCTTTACTTTCATCTCTAATCGTATCTGGAATATCTCCATCTATTGGTAAATCTGTTTTTTCAATACCGTGATCGTCAACTTCATCATACTTACCTCTAACAACGTTGATTGCCGTAGGAAATCGTCTTATGTTTACAAAGCCAAAGTAAATTGTAAAAAATAATGCACTACCAACCAAGAGTATTAATACAAATGGAATTCCTCCTATTTGAAAAAAGATAACATTCCCAAAGAAATCTGAAATAGGCTTAAAAGCTGCATCGATTTGCTGATCTATTCCTTCCGCAGCAACTTCTTGTCCAAAGGTTAATATGGGTAATAAGATTGTAATTAATGAGAGAAGATATTTCTTCATAATGTAATGTCAGTTAGTTAATATTTATATGTAGTTGATTTATAAAGCTAGCAAGATGCTAAAAAAAAATTGTTTAATCAAGTTTTAACGCCTTAAATAAGATTTTTCAACTCTTTTTAGAGATTGTATTTTCGCTTTAACGATTCTACTTGTTCTGGTCGTCCAAGCACAATTATTTTAGATGCTGGCGACAGTTTTAATTCCGCTTCCGGATTGATAATGTAATCACCTTCAGGCGTTTTGTAACCAATGACAGTGCAACCTGTTTCTTTTCGTAAATCGAGTTCTTTTAAAGATATTTCTCTATCAAAAGAGGTTAAGCTTTCAATATTGATTTCTTCAATGTTTGTCGTGTTTTTACCACTGATAGAAAGTTTATCAATAAATTCTATTAAATCGGGCACAACAACCAAAGAAGCCATATGTTCGCCACCAATTCTATCGGGCATAATTACATTATCTGCGCCTGCAAGTTTTAATTTTTTATATGATGTTTCTTGAGAAGCACGACTGATAATGAGCAATTCTTTGTTTATTTGACGCGCAGATAAAACCACAAACAAATTGTCTGCATCACTTGGCAACGCTGTAATTAATGAGCTTGCTTTTTCAATTCCCGCTTTTAGTAAAATTTCATCATCACTTGCATTTCCTTCTATAAAATACGTTTCTACATCTTCGTATCTTTCAATCACATCTCTGTCTTTTTCAATGATGATAAATTCTTGATCGTGCGCTCTAAGTTTTTCAGAAGCCTGCCTTCCATTTCTTCCAAATCCACAAATAATGATATGATTTTCCATGCTTCTGATTTTTTTTAAAGTCTTGCGATGTATAATATTTCTTAAGGTACTTCTACTAATAATGTATTCTGTAATCACAGAAATTGCATATGCAAGCACAAATACACTCACAATGATTAAGCATACGGTAAATAAACGTGCATTTTGATCCAAAGGAACGACTTCTCCAAAACCAACTGTAGTTATTGTAATGGTAGTCATATATATTGCATCTATCCAACTCATATCTGAAATGATATGAAAACCCATAACTCCTATTGTAAATACAATTACAAGTAAGGATAAAGCGAGATAGAATTTTGACTTGAAGAATCGATACATAAGTTATAAGTCAAATACGGAGGTTCGTTTGGTGTAAATTAAGTCTTTTAATCTTAAAATAAAAGCCAATGTTAGGTATATCGCGAAACTTACGCCAAGCGTTGCAAACGTTACGTAAATGAAAAATAAACGCACATTTTTGGCACGCATTCCCAAACGTTCTGCCAAACGTGACAACGCTCCGAATCCGTGTTTTTCAAAAAAATAACGCAGTTTGTATATAAATTTCATCTAATCATTTATTAGCTTAAAATTGCTTTTACACATTAGGTGCAAGATAATTTTTTTTACATAAAAAAAGCCACTAATACTTAGTGACTTTTAAAATTCTAATAATTGCTATTCTTAGTATAGTGCTTCTAAAGCAGTAACATCATTATTATTGAAATTAATTGCGGGTCCACATGATTGCATTATTGAAGATGAATCTGAACCGGTTGGTGTTCCATTGATATGAATGGCTCCAACTCCTGCACTTCCTTCATTTACATTCTGACCACAACTTTGGCGTGTTTGGTAATCGGTGTGACGGAAGCCAATACAATGTCCAATTTCGTGCGCCATTGTGCCTGCCAATTCGTTTACTGTTGGACTTATTGAAAGTTCAAACCAACGACTGTTGATTCCAAATCCTTTTGCAGGATCTCCTTTACGTGTTGGAAAACCAGCTGCTCTTCCTAAAGTAATATATCCACCTGATTCTAGCTCGTAAAACTCAGTTACTTCAATATTTGCTTTGTTTTTTCCGCGTTGTCCAAAAGCAACTCTAGCAAAAGAAAGACGTAATCCTAAGTTATTATACATTGTAATAGTTACGTCTAAAGCATCAGAACCTAATGTTCCTAAATCTGGATCCACGCTAATGGTGATTACTCTTGGTAATTTTTTTACTAAGTTTGAAGTTCGGTAATGCTTCGCTAAAGGATCTGTTGGTGCTAACTCGTCTATTTGTACATACGAGAAAAACATGTCTTCCACGGCAATTCCTTCTTCTCCCATGAAATTCATAGCGCGAGCGTTTGTTGTGTCGAATAATGCAGCATCTAATTTTGCTAAAACATCTGGATTAATTTTTGCTTCATCCTGTAAAAGTTCATCAGATTGATCTGATTGACAAGATGTAAACGTTGCGAATACAAGCGCAAATACAGCTAAAATTGATAAAAATTTCTTGGTTTTCATACTTAAGGTTTTTGGTTTTTTATTAGGTTAATTCCTTTCTAAAGTATCAATTTATGACGACTCCAACTAGGTAAATAATTTGTTTTCGATGAAATACCTCATTTGAAATATTTCTTATATCACATTTCAATCAAATTAAATCACTGATAATCTTTACTTTACAGCTAACATTTTTATTTCAATAGCGCATTTCCAACAGCACATTGCAAACATTGATGTGCATTGCAATACTTTTTCTTTAACTCTAACAAAGCCTGCGTATGCATTGCGTTTTCAATAGCAATATTTTTAGTTGAAAATTTTTGAATGATGCTATTTTTCTCTGGTGTAATGGTTCGGAGCAATGCAAAAATGTCTTCTATATTCGATGTTCCCAAATAACGCTCGTAACAATATTTAAGCGGAATAATACTATTGATTAACAACACATCTATAAAATTTTTGGAAAGGATTTTTTTTCGCTTGGGCGAAATTTTCTCAAAAGTATAATGTGTTTCCCAAAAAGAAGCTGTTGCCACTCGTAAGATTGTATACAATTCGTCAATGGAAGTTGAAGTAATTATTTTTGAAAATAAATTATCTTGTTGATGATACAAAGTTGCCAATTGTGATGCGCGAATAGTCGGAAAGTTTGGCGGACGCGTTCTGAAAAATTGCACTGGAATTGCTGCCTTTTTAGCGTACTCAAACTTGTGCGTGAGATAGTTGTATTCCCGCAACAATTGTTCATAGTATTTTTCCTGAGTTACCTCTTGCGAAAGCAATCCAAAAATCCCAAAGAGAAATGCTTCCAAAGAAAATTGTTTCGCGCTGAGTTTTCGTATTGTAGAAAAATCTACCGAACAAGCCGCTTCAAAAAAGGCTTCACTATTTAGTTTAAGCCCAAAACCTTTGGCAAGCAATCTGAATAAAACAGCTTCCCAATCATACTTCGTTGCTTTTACTAATGTTTCTATCTCAATCGATTTTGTTTCCAAACGCTCCAAATACAAACGTTCGAGCCAGTTTTCAAGCTGAAAATCATCCAGTACGGGAAACTCATTTTCACAATTAATCCACTTTTTGGGTGAATTCATCAAGGTAACATACCGCTGGATTTGTGTAAAGTCAGTAAAGTCTTTTAACACTATTGTGGGAATGACAGAATTGTCTTTTCGATGCACATCCATATCATGATTCCAAACGACATGCAAAATGACATTATCATAATTTTTATCTTTCTCATGATGATGCACAAACCAATCTGAAGCATTGACATGCATTTCCACATTTCCTGCCCATAATTGATTTCCAACACGTAATTGCGCATTAAAAAAATCTGGTCCAGCATGATGATTATGCGTTCCTAAGTTAATAATTTGAATAGTTTCTTTTTGAGAAGTTTCTAGCTTTTGCAGATGTAGTTTCCCAAATTTCCATAAATAATACAGAAAATCTTCTTTCACAGTCATATAGATAATTATTAAATTTTAATAATTTCAATGAGGAAAGAGGTTTATTATTTTTTGTAGGATAAATAGTGTAAAAATATACGATTTTACATTTTATTTTTATACATTGTAATGTACAAATTTTCTGAATACTATATACGACCTGAACCTTTATATTTAATGAACTCCCTACTAAAATCCATTTTCATTGTCCTATTTCCTGCTTTTGCTGTGTTTGCAATGATAGATAGCTTTTGGTATGTACTGAATACTGGAATTACATTATTACACATAACGCACTTACTAACAGCTGCTTCCATTGTTTTTTTCTTCTCTCGAATTTACATTAAACCAATACCGCGAACAGATTCGGTTTTAAAACCATATACATTTAGTATCTTTTTAGGATGTTTATTGGCTTCGTTAGCTTTGAGTTTAGAAGAAGGAGTCGTTTTTCGCCTAAGTTGTACTATTTTTAATATTATATTGACGTTAGGTTGGATTATCTATTTAGTATGGTATTCCTATTTTCAGAAGCGAAATCCTGATCATAACGATATTTTAAAAGTTGGGAAAACACTTCCGTTGTTGACTTTTGAAAACAGTAAGAAAGAAATTGTGACTACCGAACGATTTGCCGGAACACCAAGTATATTTATGTTCTATCGTGGAAATTGGTGTCCGTTTTGTATGGCGCAAATTAAAGAAATAATAAATCAGCATGAAGAACTTACCAAACGAAACATCAATACTATTTTTATAAGTTCGCAACCACATGGTTTTAGTAAAAAATTAGCCAAAAAATATCCGCTAGATTTTCAGTTTTTAGTCGATATCAATTGTAATGTTGCCAAGCAATTGAATATTTTTACCGAATACGGTTTGCCATTTGGCTTTCAAATTTTTGGTTTTAAATCTGACATGATTCTACCAACAGTTGTCATTACAGATTCTAATGAAAAAATCATTTACACCAATGAAACCGATCAGTATCGCTCTCGTCCTGAACCGTCTATTTTACTGAAAATCATTGATGAGAATGTGTAATTGCATTACTTCTCTATCGCAAAACCTTCTGCTTCCCAAGCAATAATGCCACCTTCTACATTGTATGTTTTTAAATATCCTAATTCTCGAAGTTTCGAAACCGTTTCTGCACTTCGTCTTCCACTTCTGCAATACACATAAACCGTTTGATCTTTCGTAATTTTACTTCTAGTGTCTTCCATAAAAGCTGCATCATAAAAATCTACTTCTAATGCTTCCGCTGTAATTTTTCCTAATGCAATTTCTTCAGGTGTTCGTACATCTAATACAACTACATTTGCATCTTCTAAAAAAGCATGCAATTCTGCAACCGTAATATCATTTTCTTTAGGCGTTGTAGAACACCCGAAAAATGATATAAAAGAGAGTAAAATAAATACGAAAGCTAGTTTTCGAAACTTCATGTGTGTTGAATTTAATTAGTTTTATCGCCTTGCCATTCTGAAAATCCACCCATCAAGTTGTACGTATTTTCAAAACCTATACTGTTCATGACAGCACAAGCTTGTCCGCTTCTTCCGCCTGAGCGACAGTATATATAGTAGTTTTTAGAAGCATCTAATTTTTTAACTTCATCGATGAAACCTTGTCCTAAAAAAATATCAATATGTTTTGCATCCGGAATATGTCCTTCATCAACTTCGTCTTGTGTACGTACATCCAAAAGTACTGCGTTGGTATCGTTTGCAAATTGTTCTTGCCATTCTTTTTGTGATAAATCTGCCATAACTGTAATTATATGTTGTGTTTGTTGTTTGTTGTTTGTTGTTTGTTGTTTGTTGTTTGTTGTTTGTTGTTTGTAATAAATTACTTTTTAATTTAAAATCCTACTATTAAAATCTAATTCTTTCCCCTTTTCTGCCACGAATTCACGAATATTTTTATTCAGTGCTGTACGCTGTTTTCAAATTCTCAATACGCAATTCTAACAGCTCACTTCTTTTTATTATTAGTGGTTCAAAGTTAAACTTTTTCAGAAGATTTTCTTTACTAAAAAAGCATTAAACAAGAGATCCCGCTTTTCAGCAGGATTAGTTCAACTTATAATTTTGAGTTCGTCATAGAGACTTCTCAAAATTAAGTTTCACTAAAAAAAGCCGAAGTTCTTCACTTCAGCTTTTTACAGGCAAATTTTATGCCTTATATTTTTAGATTCATTCAATTAACAAATTAACGAATCATCAAATTGACAAACAGACAAATTGACAAACAGACAAATCAACAATTTAAAGAATCAAAATAAATCTAACAAAGTCTAAGTCAGTCTAAAAATCTAAGAAGTCTAAGAAGTCTAAGAAGTCTAAGAAGTCTAAGAAAATCTACACCTTAATCGAACAACCAATCGCTTTCGTAGTCGTTACCTCAACTTCTTTTCCTGCTAACAAAGCGTCAACTGCATCTTCTACATAACGTTTTGAAACTGCTCCAGCATCTTTATAATTATCGTCAATTGCGCCAATATACTTTACTTGGTGACCTTTTGGCGTTTTAGCTAGCACGTACATATGTGGCGTTTTAGAAGCTCCAAATACTGGATACACTTTTTGTCCATCATCTAAAATATATGGAAACGTAAATCCTTTTTCTTTAGCTCTTGTTTGCATTGCTTCAAAACTATCGCCTGGTTTTGCATCAGGATTATTCGGATTAATCGCAATTACAGGATATCCTTTGCTTGCATATTTTTTGTCTAATTCATTAATTCTATCTTCGTATGCTACAGAATATGGACACGTATTACAGGTAAACGTAATAATAAATCCTTTTGCGTCACTGAAATTTGACATTGACACCATTTTTCCATCTACATTTTTCAATGAAAAATCTTTAACAATATCACCAACTTGGTAGCCATTTGTCATTTCTTTCGTTGGCTTTTCTACATTTTCTACAACGGTTTTTGTTTCCGATTTTGCATCTGCTTTCTTCTTATCTGTACAAGAGAAAGTCATGAAAAGTACAGACAATAGTACTAATTTTATTAATTTCATTTTGTGGGTTTTATTAGTTTATAAAATTTCTTAATTCACTTTCTAATTCAGCTTTAGTAAACGAATGTTCGTAAAATTTTCGTTTACCTTTCTTATAAATTACCGTTGCCGGAATTGAGCCTGACCAATCTTTTGACACTTTCGAAATCCAAGCGTTTTGATCTGGATCGTCCAATAGAACTTTTTCAGATTTCAATTCGTTTTTCACTAAGAATGAATTCAATTTCTTGAGATTAAAATCTAAACTGACTAACAATACTTTTACGTTTTTGTCTTTATATTCTTGATTTACAGCTTCAAAATGCGGCAATTCTTTCACGCAAGGTGCACACCAAGTTGCCCAAAAATTGACAACATGAATATTATCATCTTCGATTTGAAGATACTTTTCAAACTGTTCAAAATTTAAAACAGGAATATCGGAAGTAGTTTCAACTATTTCTGATTTCAATTCAGTAGTTGTTTCTTTAGTGGTTGTTTGTGCAATTTCAGTTGATTTTGATTCGTTTTTACACGAAATAAAAATCATTATAAACAATATAAAAAGGGCTTTCTTCATCATAATTCTAAATTATCATTTAAAAGTACTAAAAGTCTATAACACAATGATTCAATTTAACAGATTTTAAGAGTATTCATTTTCTATGTTCAAAATTACGGATGATTATACCTATGCAAAAATAGTGTATTAACCCATGAGAATTAGTGAAAGTACTTCTTTTCTAATTTACATGTTCTATACATTTGATTACAAATAATTTAACCAAAAAAAATACAATTATGAAACTAAAAATCTTACTACTATTCGTATGCATCAGTTTTTCTGGATTAGCTCAAAAAAAGACTTCCAATTCTCTACAATCAATATATGTTATTGATGCAACTACAATGAAAGAATTTATTAAATCTAAAGATGCAAAAATGCACAAAGTCACTTCGAAAACAAAAATAGAAGATGTACTAACTATCTTAAGAAAATCACCAAATGATTTTGTATTGGTAACTTACAAAGGCGAAACTATATATGGCATCACTTCTTATTATAATAGTAAGACTCATAAAAAACTTCAAAGACTTTGTGAAAGGTTATGTAGAGGCGCTCTTCCCGACTGCGAATCCATTTTGGCAATTTATATGGCAAAAAAATGTGAATGTGTATGCATGTCGGATCTTTTTGGAAATGACCTAGATTCTATTATTGATCGAGAAGATTTGCTTTAAACAATATTCAAACCAGAAAACGGTTTCCCTAGTACCTTTTTTGCATCAATGTCTAACCAATTGTTCAAGACAGACGCATAAATTTCTCGAAAATCAATATCATATTTCAAATCTCCATTTGTGTCTAAGTTAGATAAATCAGCCATCGGATTGTAAAAACCTTGCTTTTTCAATTGGTTTCCAATCAAAAATACTTGATTCGCCGTTCCGTGATCAGTTCCATTTGCTGCGTTTTGTTGCACACGACGACCAAATTCTGAAAAGGTCAAAATTAAGGTGTCTTTAAAAGAATCTTGTTCTTTCAAATCTTTCACAAAAGCTTCCATCGCTTCGTCATAAACTTTCAACAATCGTTTTTGCTTGTTCACTTGATTTGCATGTGTGTCAAATCCGCCAAGCGACGCATAATACACTTTTGTTTGCAATCCTGAATTGATAAAATCCGCAACTTGTTTCAATTGTTTTGAAAATCCAGTATTCGGATAGGTAGTTTTTGTGGTGAATGTTTTTGAAGTTTCATACATATATTTTGCCGAAGAAGAAGCTGTCACCATTGTTTTGTATAAATAGCCCAAATTATGTTCGCTTAAATGTGCTTCGTTATGATGTTCAACCACTTTTTTAAAATATGGAGCTTGTGTTGTTTTATAGAAAAGAGCTGGATTCTTATTCGCAATTCCGTCAGTTTGTTCGCCTTTTAACATAAGTGATAATGTATCGTCAACTTCGATGGCATCTAACGATTTACTTTTGGAAGCATCCAAATAACGACCAATCCAACCCGATTGCAAATATTCGTTAGAATCGCTCGCCGTATGCCAAATATCCGTAGAACGAAAATGCGAACGATTCGGATTTGGATATCCAACATTATTCACAACGCACAATTCTCCGTTGTTATATAAATTGCTATGCGCGATGAGACTTTCGTGGAAACCAATTTCGTCTGTAATTCCGATGAGGTTACTTTTTTGTTGCGCCAACGAAGGACGTTTTTTGTAATAAATATCATTTCTGAACGGAACAATTGTATTCAAACCATCATTTCCACCTGAAAGTTGAATAATCACTAGCTTTTTTCCTGTCGCAATGGCTTCGTCCAAAAGGCTAAATCCTGAAACGAATTTAGGCAAAAACAATGCTGTACTTGCCAACGATGCGCTTTTTATAAAATTTCTTCTGTTCATTCAAAAATTTATTTTTGAATTCCCGCGAAAGCGGGAACCTATTTATTTGTATTCCAATGAAAATGGAAATCCATTCATTTGTATTCTCATTGAAATGAGAATCTACAATTATATTGATTTCAATAAAAATCCACGTTTAACACAATTGATATTCTGGCAACGACATCAATTGAATGCTATATTTTTTCAAATCTTGCGTTTCTAATTTCTCTAAATATGCTGCTGTTCCACTATTCAACGGACTTACAATGATTGTTTGTTGTAATTGCTTTAACGTTACATCTTTTTGTTGCGAATGAAACGTTTCCCAATCTGGTAATACTTTTAGTTTTCGTTGTTTGTTTCGCTTATTATTGAAACGCTGAAAATCGTCTTCGAATTCGCCTTTTTCATCCAACGAAATTGGGCCATTTGCTAATAAAACAGAAGGTAAATTGAGTCGCAACATCATCGTATTTGGATTGATCCAATTTCTGCCGCCTTTCCAACCTGCAACATTTGGCGGAAACAATAAATGTTGTCCTAATAATTTTTGCAAATAGATCAATTCACGTGGTTTTTCAAACTGCATTGGCACGATTCTATGAACGCCAACTAAAAACTCTATGGGCGATTTTATCTTCGTTCCAATATTTTTTTCATCGTAAAACCAATCAGAAAGCAATACAAAACGCATTAAGTTTTCAATATCATAATCTTTAAAAAAAATAGTGGTCATTTCGCTTACGCGAGAATCGTCAATCGTATCATTCACAAAATAACGGTAGATTTTTTCACAAATATATTTCGCACATTGTTTCTGTTTCAAAATAATATCGATAATATCTTCGCCGTCAAAATTTCCAGTTTCACCAAAAAAAGTCTTTTCTTCAGTATCATGTTGAAATCTACGCAAACGAAAATTTCCCATAAAATCATGATTCCAACCTGTAAAAGCACGTGCCGATTCTTTAATATCTTTTTCAGAATAATTATCGCGTCCAAGCGTAAACAATTCCATCAATTCACGTGCAAAATTTTCGTTCGGTTTTGCCTTTTTATTTTGTTTTGTGTTTAAATATTTAATCATGGAAGCTTCTTTGGAAATGGCAATGACAAAATCTTTAAAATTTCCCAAAGCATGTTTTCGAAGCGTATTATTGTAGTGCTGAATGTGAAGAATATTATTGTCTTGACACACAAAATGATTCGCCCAAAAAAGCGTCATCTTTTCACGTAACAATTGTTCTGTATTTCCAAGTTTATAAATCCAAGCAATATTTAATTCGTGTACTTTTTTAGTACTATCTTTTATCAAAGAACGCAGCTTTTTACGATCTTTCATATTTAGATTTTTAACTTTCGCTGTTAATTCAGAAATATCAATTGCAAGCGGTTTTACTTCGCGAGAAGCGTTAAACAGTTCATTAACGATAGTTTCTTTAGATTCTTTCTGCAAAATAGTTGCTTCCGCATACGAAATCCCAAATCCTACTCTATAATATATGTGAACTATTTCTTGCAACGTCATACGGAACAGCTTTTATCTTAAGACTTTAAAACGTTGAAAAAGTTTAATTTGGTATAAATTGTAGAAAATTTCAAGCTTTTCTTGCCACGAATACACGAATTATTTTAAATTATTTTAATACGTCTTTGCGAGAATTTGTAAAAATTCGTGGCAATCTGCTTCTTGAGGAACAGATTGCTTCACTATCGTTCGCAATGACGGAATGAAATAACAAATCTAAAGAAGTGATTTCCTGTCATATCGAGCATTGTTAAAATATATTTTGATCTCAATAATACTCTAAATGACGTTTCCTTTTCATCAACTTTAATCAAACTTTAACATTCCAAACACTTCACAACTAAAAAATTAAATTACATTTGTCTATACAATTGTTGTACATACAATGAATAAATTACAAGACATATTAAAAAGTAATGCAACCTTGCCTTTAGCGAAGCAAACTGCGCTGAATTTTATGATTACGAATAAAGTGTTATCAGAAAAGTATTTGGACTTTTTTAAACAATATGACATTTCTGGACAACAATTTAATGTGTTACGCATCTTAAAAGGTCAAAAAGGGAAACCTGCAAACTTGGCTACGATTCAAGAACGCATGATTCATAAAAATAGCAACACAACACGCTTAATTGATAAATTGATTTTAAAAGGATTTGTAGACAGAACTATTTGTCCAGAAAATCGCCGAAAAGTGGAAATTTTGATCACAAAAAGTGGTTTGGAATTATTAGACACAATCGATCCGAAATTAAACGAATTAGAAGAAAAAAATATGCAACAGCTCACAATAGCAGAAGCTGAAACATTAAATATATTATTAGAAAAATTGAGAGGTTCGCAATCCTTATAAAATTGCCCTAAAAAATTACACACACTAAAAACAAAAAAATGAAAACACGTATCTTTACATTAGTAGCATTATTTATATTTGCTGGAATTACAACTGCTTTTGCACAGGAAAAAAGAATTGATGCAGACGCAAGTACAATCACATGGACAGGTTATAAAGTAACAGGTCAGCACGAAGGAACAATTGATTTTAAAGGCGGCGCATTAGAATTTAAAGACGGAAAACTTATTGGCGGAACGTTTACCATTAACATGGCAACGATAAATGTTACAGATTTAAAAGGTGGCGGAAAAGCAAAATTAGAAGGACATTTAAAATCTGACGACTTTTTTGGAGTTGAAAAATATCCTGATGCAATCTTAAACTTCAGAAAAGTTGTAGAAACTGATGACAATGTATACAGAGTTGCTGCCGATTTAACAATCAAGGGAAACAAATCGCCAATTACATTTGACATTGAAGTTGAGAACAATTCAGCGGAAGCGAAATTAAAAGTAGATCGTACAAAATATGGAATCAAATACGGTTCAGCTTCTTTCTTTGACGGATTAAAAGACAAAGCAATCAACGATGAATTTGATTTAAACGTAGAATTAAAATTCTAAAATATTTTTTATTATAAAATTCATTCCTATATTTGTCACAACAAAATAACAGATGAAATTAAATTTAGTAAATACTTGGTGGTGGAACTTACGAACAAAAAAATCGTGAACGAAGTCCCTATTTACTATTAATAGATATATAAAAAGGCTTGTCAATCACGACAAGTCTTTTTTTTTTGAAACAAACTCAACTATGTATTCTTTAAAAACAACATATAAAAAAATTCTGGCAGACACAATTACGCCTGTAAGTGTCTATCTCAAAATCAGAGATAAATATCCGAACAGTTTACTCTTAGAAAGTAGCGACTATCACGCAAGCGGAAACAGTTTTTCGTATGTATGTTGCAATCCGATCGCGAGTATTAAAGTGATGAATGAAACGCTTACGCGGGAATTTCCAAACGGAGAAAAACTCGTCACTCCTATTACTGCGACAACCGATGTTCCTGCATTAATTCATGAATTTTCGCAACAATTTAAAACGGATAAAAACGATTTTAAATTCATCAATAATGGTTTATTTGGTTACATAGCGTACGATGCAGTTCGGTATTTTGAAGATGTAGAAATCTCTAAAAAAGAAAAATCACTTGACATTCCAGATATATATTATGCTGTTTATCAAAACATTATAGCGTTTAATCACTTTAAAAATGAAGCATACATTTTTTCACATTCTTATGAAAAAGAAGATAATATTGATACGATTGAACATTTATTAAGATCCAGAAACTTTACAACGTATAAATTTACGATTGATGGCGAACGAACGTCAAATTTAGATGATGCACAATTTAAAGAAAATGTTGCCTTAGCCAAAAAACATTGTTTTCGCGGCGATGTATTTCAATTAGTATTATCGAGAAGATTCATTCAAAAATTTAAAGGAGACGAATTCAATGTATATCGCGCGTTGCGAAGTATAAATCCGTCTCCATATTTGTTCTATTTTGATTATGGCGATTTCAAAATCTTTGGTTCTTCGCCAGAAGCGCAATTAGTTGTGCAAGACAATCACACAGAAATTCATCCAATCGCAGGAACTTTCAAACGTTCTGGGAATGATGAAGAAGATGCAAAATCTGCCAAAGAATTATTTGACGACCCAAAAGAAAATGCAGAACACGTTATGCTCGTCGATTTAGCTCGAAACGACTTAAGTCGAAACGGTAATCAAGTCAAAATAGAAACGTATAAAGAATTACAATTCTTCTCGCATGTAATCCATTTAGTTTCTAAAGTAACGGCTCAAAAACACACAAATGTTTCAACGATGCAAGTTGTGGCTGATACATTTCCGGCAGGAACTTTAAGTGGCGCACCAAAACACAAAGCGATGCAATTAATTGAAAAATATGAAACCTCCAACCGTGATTTTTATGGCGGTGCAATTGGTTTTATGGATTTTGATGGAAACTTTAATCACGCAATTATGATCAGAACGTTTCTAAGCAAAAATCATGAATTGCATTACCAAGCTGGCGCAGGAATTGTAGCAAAATCCGAAGAAGAAAACGAAAATCAAGAAGTTTATAACAAACTAAGAGCGTTGAATACGGCGTTGGAAATTGCGGAAACAATATAAAATAGTTGTGAGTTGTGAGTTGTGAGTTGTGAGTTGTGAGTTGTGAGTTGTGAGTTGTGAGTTGTGAGTTGTGAGTTGTGAGTTGTGAGTTGTGAGAAAATCTCCATTTGCAGTTACAATTTAAACTTTTAAACGTTAAACTTTCTATTAAAAACAAAACGTCATTGCGAGGCTTTTCGCCGAAGCAATCTGTTTCTTAGAAATTGTAAATGTTGAATGCTCAATTTTAAATTAAAACAAAACGTCACTTCGAGTGTGCTGAACTTGATTCAGTATCTATCGAGAAGTACTTTAAAAACAAAAAGATAAAATAGATGTAAGATATTAGTAGTAAGAATTGAGATAAACAAAACGTCATTGCGAGGCTTTTCGCCGAAGCAATCTGTTTCCTAGAAATTGTAAATGTTGAATGCTCAATTTTAAATTAAAACAAAACGTCACTTCGAGTGTGCTGAACTTGATTCAGTATCTATCGAGAAGTACTTTAAAAACAATAAGATAAAATAGATGTAAGATATTAGTAGTAAGAATTGAGATAAACAAAACGTCATTGCGAGGCTTTTCGCCGAAGCAATCTGTTTCTTAGAAATTGTAAATGTTGAATGCTCAATTTTAAATTAAAACAAAACGTCACTTCGAGTGTGCTGAACTTGATTCAGTATCTATCGAGAAGTACTTTAAAAACAATAAGATAAAATAGATGTAAGATATTAGTAGTAAGAATTGAGATAAACAAAACGTCATTGCGAGGCTTTTCGTCGAAGCAATCTGTTTCCTAGAAATTGTAAATGTTGAATGCTCAATTTTAAATTAAAACAAAACGTCACTTCGAGTGAATTTGTAAAACAAATTTGTATCGAGAAGTGCTTTGAAGAAAAGAGATAAAAGAGACCAGAATTGAGATTTTTTAATCATTGAATTATTCAATCTTTTAATTAAACAAAAAAATGAAAAAAGTATTAGTCATAGATAATTACGACAGTTTCACGTACAATCTTGTGCATTATTTAGAAGATTTAGGCTGCGATGTTACGGTAAAAAGAAACGATCAACTTTCGTTGGAAGAAGTAGATAATTACGAAAAAATTATTCTTTCGCCAGGCCCAGGAATTCCCGATGAAGCAGGTTTATTAAAACCAATTATTGCAAAATATGCAGCTACAAAAAGTATTTTAGGTGTTTGTTTAGGACAACAAGCAATCGGCGAAGTCTTTGGCGGAACACTTTCAAACTTATCAGAAGTCTATCATGGAGTTGCCACAAAAATAGAAGTTTCTGTTGATGACGAATCACTTTTTGATGGTTTGCCAAAATCGTTTGAAGTTGGACGTTATCATTCATGGATTGTTGCAAGTCCGTTACCGCCAAGTTTAGAAGCTACTTCTTTTGATGAAAACGGACAAATCATGTCGCTTCGTCACAGAATATATGATGTTCGTGGCGTTCAATATCATCCAGAATCGATATTAACACCGAATGGGAAAAAAATACTAGAAAATTGGATTACTAAATAGTAATGAGATTTTAGATATTAATATTGAGATTCTCAGAAATGTCATTGCGAGGCTTTTCGCCGAAGCAATCTGTTTCTTAAATATTATAAATGTTAAATGCTCAATTTTAAATAAAAAAAACGAAACGTCACTTCGAGTGAATTTGTGAAACAAATTTGTATCGAGAAGTAATTTGAAAAAACAAAAAGTATAAATAAATTACAGAATTAAGATTTTGAATTATTCAATTATTGAATCTTTCAATCTTTCAATCAAACAACATGAAAAACCTACTAAACAGACTCATAAATCACGAAAACATCACAGAAACTGAAGCCAAACAAGTATTGGTAAACATTTCGAAAGACATGTACAATCCGAGTCAGATTGCTTCTTTCCTAACGGTTTTTATGATGCGAAGTGTTACACTTGAAGAACTCAAAGGTTTCCGCGATGCATTACTAGAATTATGTATTCCTGTGGATTTATCTGCGTACAACGCAATTGATTTATGCGGAACTGGCGGCGACGGAAAAGATACTTTCAACATCTCAACCTTGGCTTCTTTCATTACAGCTGGTGCTGGCGTAAAAGTTGCCAAACACGGAAACTACGGCGTTTCTTCGGTTAGTGGTTCATCAAATGTGATGGAACATTTAGGAGTCAAATTTACTGACGACACCGATTTCCTTGAAGAATGTATTGACAAAGCAGGAATTTGTGTATTGCATGCGCCTTTATTTCATCCAGCAATGAAAAATGTGGCGCCAATTCGTAAAGCATTAGGTGTAAAAACTTTTTTCAATATGTTGGGTCCAATGGTAAATCCGTCGTTTCCGAAAAATCAAATGGTTGGTGTTTTCGACTTAGAATTGGCGAGAATGTATGGTTATTTATACCAAAATACAGATAAGAATTACACCATTTTACATGCGTTAGATGGTTATGATGAAATCTCACTAACTGGTTCAACCAAAGCAATCAGAAACAACTCAGAAGAAATATTAACTCCAGAAGATTTCGGAGTTCCACAACATTTACAAGCTGATATTTATGGTGGCGATTCGGTTGCTTCGGCGGCAGAAATTTTCACAAACATATTAGAAGGAAACGGAACTAATCCGCAAAACAATGTAGTTTGTGCAAATGCAGGAATGGCGATTGCAACAGTAAATGGTTTCGAAGTTAAAGAAGGTTTCGAAATCGCGAAAGAATCGTTGCATTCTGGAAAAGCGTTGCGAGTTTTGAAGAAGTTGCAGGAATTGAGCAAATAACACAGCGTAGATTCCCGATTTATCGGGAATAAAAATTAAAAAAAATACGTTTCCCGATTTATCGGAATTAAAAAAATACGTTTCCCGATTCATCAGGAATAAAATATAGTTTCCCGTTTGCACGGGAATAAAAATTTTCAATTTTTATGACCATTTTAGATAAAATCATCGCAGATAAATACAAGGAAGTTGCTCTCAAAAAAAGCATCATTCCAATATCGCAATTAGAAAGTTCTGTATTATTTAATCGTGAAACTTCTTCGTTGGCAAAAGCGTTGCGCGAAAGTGACACAGGAATTATTGCAGAATTTAAAAGACGTTCGCCTTCAAAATCAGTCATCAATCAAAGTGCAAGTGTACAAGATGTGGCAAAAGGATATGAAAATGCTGGCGTTTGCGGAATGTCTGTATTGACAGATGGAAAATACTTTGGAGGTTCGCTTGATGATATTTTATTGGCAAGAGCGAGCGTGCAATTTCCAATCTTGCGAAAAGAATTTATTGTAGACGAATATCAAATCATCGAGGCAAAAGCGCATGGTGCTGATGTTATTTTATTAATTGCGGCAGTTTTGACAAGAGACGAAATCAAAACACTATCGGAAACAGCAAAAAGTTTGAATTTAGATGTTTTATTAGAAGTTCATAATTTGGAAGAATTGCAAAAATCAATCATGCCGTCATTAGATATGTTAGGCGTAAACAATCGCAATTTAAAAACATTTGAAGTTAGCACAGCTATTAGCAAAGAATTATCAACTCATATTCCAAATGATTTCGTAAAAGTTTCCGAAAGTGGAATCAGTTCTGTGAAAGCAATTAAAGATTTAAAACCATTCGGTTATCAAGGTTTCTTGATTGGAGAAAATTTTATGAAAACGGAGAATCCTGGCGAAAGTGCTTTGGCATTTATTGAGGAGTTGCGTTCTTAGTTTTTCAGTTATGAGTTATGAGTTATGAAAAGCACTATTACTTTAGATAAATTGCTTTTAATTATTTAATATTTTAATCATTTAATGAAACACACGAAACTCAAAATATGCGGAATGAAATATGAAGATAATATGATTGCAATCAGCGAGTTGCAACCAGATTATTTGGGTTTTATATTCTATAAAAAATCATTACGGTTTTTTGACGCTCATATTCCTGAAATTCCAAAAAGCATCAAAAAAACTGGTGTTTTTGTAAATTCTTCGCAAGAAGAAATAATTGAAAAAGTAATACAACATGATTTACTAGCAGTACAATTACATGGAAGTGAAAGTCCTGAATTTTGCTCTGAATTGAAAGATTACATTTCGACTCCGCTCAATGTCCGTGTTGAAATCATCAAAGTATTCTCTATAAAAGACGAATTTGATTTTACAACTTTAAAACAATTTGAAGCTTTTGTTGACTACTTTTTGTTTGATACGAAAGGAAGATTACCTGGCGGAAATGGCGTTACATTCGATTGGAAAGTTTTAGAAAATTATCCATCCGAAAAACCATTCTTTTTAAGTGGTGGAATTGGTTTAGAAACGATTCCAAAATTAGAAGCATTTCTAAATAGTAAAGCCTCAAAATATTGTTATGCGTTAGATATTAATAGTAAGTTTGAAATTGCTCCAGGATTGAAGAATGTTGAGGAGTTAACAACATTTAAAAAAGCGATATCATGAGTAAGAAAAGAATAAAAAAAATAATCGCAACACATATAAAAAACAAGAATTACGTAAAAATCAGTAGAGGATTCAAAAATGATGTTTTCAGTGCTACTACTGGTTATATTCTAACATGTTCTAATGATTTCATACTCATTGCAGAAAATGATGAATTCCGTTTTATAGGTTTTAATTGCATTCCTATTAAAGTAATCACAAATATTAGATGTAATAAAAATGATGAATATTATGGAATGGTTTTCGAAAAAGAATTCCCGAAAAAATTCAAGAAAATCACTAAAAAAGATAATATAATAGATATTACATCATTTGAGACAATCTTTAAAAATTTACTAGCGAAAAAAGAATGCGTTATTGTAGAATGTGAACGCAAAAAGCACAACTATTTTTCTATTGGAAGTATTCAAAAAATTTCAAGTAAAAATGTTACAATTGAATACTTTAATGCGCAAGGTTTTCTAGAAGAACCAAATAAATCAAACTTCAAGCAAATTACTAAAATTACATATCAAGACAATTATAGCAACACGTTTAAAAAATATATAAGATCATGAGTTATCACGTAAACGAAAAAGGATATTACGGCACATTTGGTGGCGCGTACATTCCTGAAATGTTATATCCGAATGTGGAAGAATTACGTCAAAAGTATTTGGAGATTATGTATGAAGATTCTTTTCAAAAAGAATTCAAACAATTATTAAAAGATTACGTCGGACGTCCGTCGCCATTATTTTATGCAGAACGTTTGTCTAAAAAATACAACACGAAAATTTACTTAAAACGTGAAGATTTAAACCATACTGGCGCACATAAAGTAAACAATACAATCGGACAAATTTTGATGGCAAAACGTCTCGGTAAAACCCGAATTATTGCCGAAACTGGCGCAGGACAACATGGAGTTGCAACGGCAACAGTTTGCGCATTAATGGGCATAGAATGTATTGTGTATATGGGCGAAATTGACATTGCACGACAAGCGCCAAATGTTGCTCGAATGAAAATGTTAGGCGCAGAAGTTCGTGCCGCATTATCTGGAAGTCGTACATTAAAAGATGCTACAAACGAAGCCATTCGCGATTGGATTAGCAATCCAGTTGACACACATTATATTATTGGTTCGGTGGTTGGTCCGCATCCGTATCCAGATATGGTAGCGCGTTTTCAAGCTGTAATTTCTGAAGAAATTGAATGGCAATTGCAAGAAAAAGAAGGTCGCTCGTATCCAGATCATGTAATTGCATGTGTTGGTGGCGGAAGTAATGCGGCTGGCGCTTTTTATCAATATTTAGATGATGAACGTGTCAATTTAATCGCTGTGGAAGCAGCTGGAAAAGGAATTCACTCTGGTGAAAGTGCAGCAACTTCGGTTTTAGGAGAAGACGGAATTATTCACGGAAGTAGAACTTTATTGATGCAAACCAAAGACGGACAAATTACAGAACCGTATTCTATTTCGGCAGGATTAGATTATCCTGGTGTTGGACCAATGCACGCACATTTATACGCCAGCAAACGTGCCGAATTTATTTCTATTACAGATGATGAAGCAATGACTGCTGGACTTGAATTGTCACAATTAGAAGGTATTATTCCTGCGATTGAAACTTCGCATGCTTTGGCAATTTTTGAAACTAGAAAATTCAAAAAAGATGAAATTGTAGTGCTGAATTTATCTGGTCGTGGCGACAAGGATTTGAATACTTATATAGAATATTTCAAGTTATAATTATTTTTCATTCCTGCGAAGGCAGGAATCATAACAAAAACGATGGATACACATTATGTTTACATTTTAACAAATAAAAGTCATACAGTTTTATATGTTGGACGTTCAAAGCAATTGAAACAAAGATTAATTCAACATAAAAATAATAGTACGAGCACTTTTACTGGAAAATATAATGTTCATAAACTCGTATATTTTGAAACTACGAAATATGTAAACAATTCGATTAAAAGAGAACGCCAAATTAAAAAATGGAAGCGTGAATGGAAGATTAATTTGATTAATGGATTGAATCCCGATTGGAAAGACCTTTCTGAATATATATAAATTCTTCAATTATTCGATTGAGGAAAAGCATGAGATTCCTGCCTTCGCAGGAATGAAAAAATAATATAATTGATGAACAGAATAAACCAAAAATTACAAGAAGATAAAAAGTTATTATCTATATATTTTACTGCAGGATATCCAAGTTTGAATGATACCGTTGGCGTGATTCAAGAGTTGGAAAAAAACGGCGTTGATATGGTCGAAATTGGGTTGCCTTTTAGTGATCCTTTGGCAGATGGGCCAACGATTCAAGCAAGTTCTACGCAAGCTTTGAAAAATGGAATGACAAGCAAGATTCTGTTTGGGCAATTAGCCAATATTCGAAAAACAGTTTCTATTCCGCTAATTATTATGGGGTATTTAAATCCGATGTTGCAATACGGAATTGAAGCTTTTTGTGCAAAGTGTAAAGAAGTCGGAATTGACGGATTGATTATTCCAGATATGCCTGTTGATGTGTATCACAATGAATATCAAGCCATTTTTGAAAAACACGGCTTGATTAATGTGTTTTTAATTACACCACAAACTTCTGAAGAACGCATCCGATTTATCGATAGTATTTCCAACGGATTTATTTATATGGTAAGTTCGGCAGGAACAACAGGCGCAAAAAGTAGTTTTGGAAATGCGCAAGCTGATTATTTTGATAGAATTGGTAATATGAATTTGAAAAATCCGCAAGTAGTTGGTTTTGGAATTTCCAATCGAGAAACATTTACACAAGCAACCAATAAAGCAAAAGGCGCAATTATTGGAAGTGCATTTATAAAGCATTTGACACAGAACGGAACAAAAACTATTGGAGATTTTGTATCAAAAATTAGATAACGTAAGTGCTTAAAAACCTAATTACTAACTTTAAAATTTAATAATATTAGTTGTATGATAACACGCTATTAGTTTTTAATTTTCTTTGTCTTTGCTCGCACAAAGAATACTGAATCAAGTTCAGCACAGGCTTCAACAAAAGAAAGTGCGCTTTTCCAGAGGTATTTTTAGTTTTTCTTTTTGGGAAAAACTAAAACCGTATAAATTTTTCTAAATTTTCTCCAAGGATTCGAAAATTTTTAACGAAAAATTCATTCTATACTGCGGAAAAGACAAAAAATGCTCTTAACTTTTGTATCAAACTGACGTTAACTTAAAAAAATAGTACTTTTAATCCCTCAAAAAAGAAATTCATCACATGAAAAAACACATTTATATTTTATCAATCTTTATCTTTTCTCTCGTTGCTTGTGACGACCAACAGAAAAGTGACACAAATGAAACAGTCACAGAAACTCAAAATTTTGCTGAATTTTTAGAGAGCTATTATCAAAAAGGACTGGAATTAGATCCTTTGCAAGCAACATCTGCTGGCGATAATCGCTATAACGATCAATTTCCAGATTTTCTATCTGATGAACATCAAGAAAAGGTAAAGAAACATTATAGAACTTTTAAAGATGCTCTAAAAAATTATGCAGATACTAATCTTACTGAAAGTGAACAACTGAGCAAAGCTATTTTGAATTGGGATTGCGACATGAAATTAAGACAATTAAGTTTTAAAAATGATGTGTTATTTCCAGTCAATCAAATGTGGACATTAAATTTATCCGTTGGTCAATTGGCAAGCGGCGCTGGCGCACAACCTTTTAAAACGGTTGAAGATTATAATAATTGGCTGAAGCGTTTGGAAGGTTATAATACTTGGTTAAAAACTGCAAAAGAACGCATGCAAGAAGGTATTAACGAAAAGTATGTTCTGCCAAAATCATTGATTCAAAAAGTAATTCCGCAGTTTGAAGTGTTGGCTTCTGCCGATGTAGAAAATCATTTGTTTTATTCACCAATTAAAAACTTTCCAAAAGACTTTTCTGACGAAAGTAAAAAAGAACTAACAACAGCATATTCCACATTTTTAAACGAAAAATTGATTCCTTCTTTTAATGAAATGTATCAGTTTTTAAAGACCGATTATTTGACTGCTGGAAGAGAAAGTTCTGGAATTTCTGAAACTCCTTATGGAGAAGCGTATTATAATCATTCTATAAAAAACTACACAACAACCAATATGACAGCCGGTGAAATCCACGAATTAGGATTGAAAGAAGTCGCTCGAATTTTGGGAGAAATGGAGAAAGTAAAAACGCAAGTTGGTTTTAAAGGCGATATTAAATCATTTTTCAATTTTGTGAGATCAAATAAAGAGTTAATGCCGTATACGGATGCGCAACAAATTATTGATAATTTCAATGCAATTCACGACAAAATGAAGCCACAAATTGCGAAATTATTCGATTTGAAACCAAAAACTCCGTTCGAAGTTCGTCGTACGGAAGCATTTAGAGAAGCTTCTGCAAGTGCCGAATATAATCAAGGTTCGCTAGATGGAACGCGTCCTGGGATTTTTTATACACCAATTCCTGATGCAAAAACCTATAATGTATTTTCGGATGAAGCCTTGTTTTTGCATGAAGCAATTCCTGGACATCATTATCAAATTTCGTTAACGCAAGAAAACGATGATTTGCCAGCGTTTCGGAAAACATTATGGTACAGCGCCTATGGCGAAGGTTGGGCTTTGTACACCGAATCGTTAGGAAAAGAACTCGGTTTGTACACAGATCCGTATCAATATTTTGGAATGTTGGGCATGGAAATGCATCGTGCAATTCGTTTGGTTGTAGACACAGGATTGCACGCAAAAGGTTGGACTCGTGAGAAAGCTATTCAATATTCACTTGATAACGAAGCGGAAAGCGAAGCAAGTATTATTTCTGAGATTGAACGCTATATGGCAAATCCTGGGCAAGCGTTGTCGTACAAAATTGGGCAGTTAAAAATTAGAGAGTTGCGCGCTAAAGCGGAAGATACTTTGGGAGATAAATTTGATATTAGAGAATTTCACAATCAAGTATTGAGTACAGGTTGTATTCCGTTGCAATTGTTGGAAGATAAAATTAATGTATGGATTCAAGAAAAAAGCAACAACCAATAATAAAGTCAAAATTGCATCCGCTGAATAAACATCGGGAACGCTATGATTTTGAATTGTTGATAAAAGCAATTCCTGAACTTTCTAGCTTTGTAAAACCGAATAAGTTTGGCGATGAATCTATTGATTTTTTTGATCCAAACGCTGTGAAAATGCTCAATAAAGCATTGTTAAAACAGTATTACAACATTGATTATTGGGATATTCCAGCCAATTATTTGTGTCCGCCAATTCCTGGTAGAGCAGATTATATTCATTATGTTGCGTCGCTTTTGGGGGAAACGTATCAGGGGAAAATCCCGAAAGGGACAGCTATAAAATGCTTAGATATTGGCACAGGCGCAAATTTAGTCTATCCAATTATTGGTTCGCAAGAATACGATTGGTCGTTTATCGCTTCTGATATTGATGTTGTTTCTATTGAAAATGCGCAACAAATTATTTCTCAAAATAAAAATTTAAAAGACAATATAGAGATTCGGCAACAGACAAATCCGAATCAAATTTTTAAGGGAATTTTAGAACATTCTGAATGTATTTCGATTACGATTTGCAATCCGCCATTTCACAAATCTGCCAAAGAAGCACTTGCTGGAACAACTCGAAAGTTGCAGAATTTGAAAGGCACTAAAAACGCAAAACCTGAACTAAATTTTGGTGGACAAAGCAACGAATTGTGGTGTAAAGGCGGCGAAAAGAAGTTTATTAAAAATATGATTACCGAAAGTAAACTGTTTGGAAAATCGTGTTTATGGTTTACAACGTTGGTTTCTAAAGAAGCAAATTTGCCTGCAATTTATGACGCTTTAAAACTTGTGAATGCAACAACGGTAAAAACCATTCCGATGGGACAAGGAAATAAAATTAGTAGAATTGTAGCTTGGTCGTTCAACTTATAAAATCATAAAAAACTTTCTATAAAATATTTTTCAAGTATTTATTTAATATGATCTAATCGCATATTTTTAACTTTTATACGCAAAAACCTACATTTTTATAGGTTTTT
Source organism: Kordia antarctica (assembly GCF_009901525.1). Lineage (NCBI taxonomy): Bacteria > Pseudomonadati > Bacteroidota > Flavobacteriia > Flavobacteriales > Flavobacteriaceae > Kordia > Kordia antarctica. The sequence goes on along the minus strand of NZ_CP019288.1, from coordinate 4,773,832 downwards.
ATTTATTTTAGTTGGAAATAAAACTTAATTCATGGCGGGAAATCTATTCGATTTATTAATTTTTTTTAAACAACTCTTAAAAGATCTTGGAGTAAGCAATTCAATTATACGAGACTTAATCAGTGTAACTACCATACTATTTACACTTCTTATTATGAGTAAATACATTGGATTATTTGTTAAGTACTTTATCAAGAAATATAGAAGCAAATTAATTGCAAAAGATTTACATCCTTTTTATAGTTCTGTAGAAGTTCAAATTGCCACCAAATATTATATTCCGACAAATTTTCAGAATGTTCCGCCTTCCGAAGATGAAGAGCCTGGACGTAGCTATATAGCTGCAGCTAGAAATCCCTTAATTCCGTTATTTGTAAATAAAGCATTTATAGAAGAAAAAGATGATAATAAATATTATTTAGTATTGGCAGATTCAGGTATGGGGAAGACAACTTTTATGATCAATCTTTATTTATCATATAAGTTCAAAACCAAATGGTTTTGGGAGAAACCTAAACACAATATTAAATTACTTCCCTTTGGACACCCAAAAACTATTGAAAGAATTAAAGAAATGTCTTCGGAAGAAAAAGAAAATTGTATTCTACTTTTAGATGCTTTTGATGAGGATAATGAAGCTGTGTATAATTATAAGAAAAGACTTAAAGAAGTTCTTGAATTAATTGGTGAGTATAGACAAGTTGTGATCACTTGTAGAACACAATTTTTTCCTTCGAGTAAAGATGAGCCGACTGAAACAGGGAAATTCAAATTTGGCCCAAATGGCGGGCAATATAATTTTCAAAAAATATACCTTTCTGTTTTTGATGAAAAAGATATAAAAAGATATTTAAAAAAACGGTTTAGATACTTTTTTAGCTTCAAAAAATCAAAGTATTTGAAAGCCTATAGTATAGTGCTAAAAAGTCCAAATTTAATGATGCGCCCAATGCTATTGAGTCGTATTACTGATTTAATTGATACTGACGTAGAAATGAAATATGGGTTTCAAATTTATGAAACTCTAATTGATCAATGGTTAGAAAGAGAATCTACTAAAGCAGGTATCCAAAAAAAATACGGAAAAGAATACAAGAAATTATTACTAAATTTTTCGAAAGCCCTAGCAAGATATTTATATTTGAATAAACATAAACGAAATTCTAAACCTACATTAAAAGTTAATGAGATTATAGATAATCCAAATGGTTTACAATTAAAAGATATAGAGGGAAATCATATTAAAATAGACAAATACGACCAAGGAACTAGATCTTTATTAAATAGAAATGCTATCGGAGAGTATAAGTTTTCACATAAATCTATTTTAGAATATTTTCTAGCTTATGAAGTTATTCATAATGTAGATTTTAGAGCTAAGTTTTTCTTTAGTTCAGATTTAGATGCAGCTAAGAAGTTTTTTTTAGAGATGACAAAGTTTGATCCTGAATTAATTAAGGATCGTTCCAGTTTTGAGAAACTAGGCCTGTCTAATTATGAGATGAATAATTTTTCGTTAAAAAATGACGTTCAACAATCACTACAAGAAAGGAGATTAATCTTATTTGAAATTTCCGCAAAACAGTTTCTGACTTTTACCGCATTTTTCATTTGCTTTATAGCAGTCACAGTTCCAATACTTACTTGTTTAAAAATGGAAATATTTAACAATGATGATAACAAAAGAATGATCTTGTCAATACTACTATCAATATGGATCATAGTACTTATTTGGAAAGCCATAGTTTTTCTAAGGCTAAGAAACAAAATAATAAATGAAGACAACAAAAATTAATCCATGTAGCTTGGAGTTTTCTGTAAATATTTTTTACATTATTTTAGTATATTTGAATTCATTAAAACCTTTATTATGAAAAAATTAGTATCACTATTCGTCGTATTATGTGTAATTTCTACGTCGTATGCACAAGAATTTGAGCTTCCAAAAAATTACAAATTAGTGAAAGCTGAAGATTATGACACGTATGCACAAGATTTTGTAAAAGCTACCAAATGGATTACAAATACTCCATTGAGTGAGGAAACAACAAAGCGTAAAGACACGTATGCATTTATCATGAAATGGTTGCAAGGCAGTCCAAAAGTTTCCATCACAATATCTCAAGACATTGCTACATTTATTGAATCTTCGGATTGCTTAATCGTTTATATGGCAGGTTGGGGCGCATATTGTGTAGAAAATGATGATTATAAAGACAACTTAAAAGGAAATGTAAGCGGCATTGAAAGTGTGATCTCTTTTTACAACCGAAATAAAGGCTTATTAGGAAAAATTAAAGCTGTAGAAAAGTATAAAAAGCTTCAAAAGAAAGGAAAATTAGCATCTTATATTGAATCAAAATTATAAGTTCTTCTTCTTTTAAAAAAGGACTTATAAAATTTTATTTATATTTAAGTCTAACTAACACTAATCAACACTAAATTATGGAATGGTATTTAAAAGTAGTACGCGATAATTATGCGAACTTTACAGGAAGAGCAAGACGGCAAGAGTTTTGGATGTTTGTATTGTTTAACTTCTTAATTACATTGGGATTGTATGTCGTAGTGGCGATTTTAGCTTTCACCTCAGAATCGCTTGCAATCTTAGGATTGGTTATCTTATTTATATATGTAATTGGAGTTTTTATTCCGAATTTAGCTGTTGTTGTCCGAAGATTGCATGATACTGGAAATAGCGGTTGGATGTATTTTATTTCATTGATTCCTTTAATTGGTACAATTTGGTTACTTGTTTTACTGTGCACTGAAGGACAAGTTGGACCTAACGAATATGGACCAGATCCAAAAGCAGCGTATCCAGACGATTTAAGCAATATTGGAACAAAATCAAATCATTAAAAAATAATTTAGAGGATCTTTTAAAAGAACTCTTTATACTGCAAAACGCGGAAATCAAACGTAGTAAACGTTGGGTTTTCGCTTTTTAGTTTTCTGTATAACGGAATGCTTCCAACAGCGCGGTTTGCTGCTCCGGAAGCCGAAGTTAGCGAGACGGTTTTGATTGTTCTTGATGTAGATTGATGTGACAATTGTTTTTTATGTGATACTGCACTTCGACTTGGCTCAGTGACAGCATTTATGTCAAATTGATGAATTCTAGGTACAACATCTGAAACAACTTCTAGTTTTAGATTGTACTCTTTTAGATGTCTTCTAAAGAAATATTCTGGACCATTTTTGGAGTTTCCGCCTGTGAATAGAATCGTATGAATACTTGGATATTTTTTTAAATAGTCAACAACATCACGCAATTGAATGTTTTGCATTCCCAAATCAGAAGCATCTATTTTTTCACGTTCACAACTTCCGACAATGTCACAAACGCCAATTTTATGTTGGATTAGAAATGATTTTCGCTCGTCAATCGCTTCTTGCGAATTGTCATAACGTAAGTTAAGATCATGAATTTTATCAATGAACAACCAAAGTGAATTGTAGTAACTTCCGTAACAGAAATCAACATCTTTTTCGAGCAAATCGCCAGTGGAAAATCGTGGTGGCGGTAATGTTCCGACAATGAGTTTTTCGGTATTAGACTGAATGAAAGGTTGATATGGATGTTTGTGTAGGAACATTTAATAGAGATTGAAAGATTAAAGGATTTAAAAATTGAATGAATATTAAATTACTACAGTATCACATTGGCACATTTTAAAATTCTTAACGCAAAACCTTTTCTATACTTCAGAAAAGAGTGAAACAAAAGTACCATTCTGCATTTTATTTTAACAACGTTAAATCAAGTTCAAATTCGGCTTCAATTTCAACTCTCCAATTCCTCTCGAAACTTTCGCACATTCGTAATCGTTTGTCGGTGAAGTTTACGGTTTTGTGGCGTCATGTGTTCTGATTCTGAAATGATTTCATCTAAAATTTCAATTGCTTTTGTGCGCTTGCCGTTTTTATCATAAAATTCCGCCAATACCAAACGTTCTCCGTAGTTAGAATAGCGTTGGTCTATTGGTTGTAAATTTTGTTCGGCTTCTTCAATTCTACCCAATTTATCAAGTGCCAAACCGTAAATATATTGTGCTTTGGAGTTTTTAAATTCGTGCTTATTTTTTATTTCTTCCGCCAAGCGAATGACTTCTTCATAATTTTTTGATTGATTCATGGCGCCAATCATTTGTGTCATTACATAAAAATCTTTCTGAAAATTACCTTTTAAAGCCGATTCGTAATGCATGGAAGCATTTTCATACGCGCCAATTTCGTAATATGCATCTGCTAAGTTGACTCGGTTTTGAAACGTATCTGAAAATTCGAGTTGCTTTTCAGCATCTTTTACTTTCTTTGAAGGATTGATAATCGTTGTGATTTCGCTCTCTATTTCTTTAATGTTTGTAGTGTCTACAATTTGCGTAAGAATATAGATCATAGAACCAAATCCTGGTATAATGAAAATGATAAAATACCAATAATATGGCTTTTGATTTTTGTAAGCATGATACAAACAGTAAATTTGAACCGCAATAAGAGCGTAATAGTAGAACATATATTATCGTGTGAAAACTAATTCTTTTTTGTTAGACATTTCTTCGCTGAAACCGTAACCTTCATAGTTGAATCCTTTTAAATCATCAATAGTTTTTGCGTCTTTATCTATAATGTAGCGCGTCATATAACCTCTTGCAAGTTTCGCGTAGGTCATAATGGTTTTGTATTCGCCATTTTTAAAATCTTTAAAAACTGGCGTAATTACAGGAACTTTCAATGCTTTTTCATCAACTGCTTTGTAATATTCGTTACTAGCTAAATTCACAAACAATTCGCCATCTTCAAGTTCATTATTTAGTTGCGTTGTGATTTTCTTTTTCCAGAAATCATATAAGTTTTTATTTTTTCCAACGGGAAGTTTTGTGCCCATTTCCAAACGATATGGTTGCATTAAATCCAACGGTTTTAGCAATCCGTATTGTCCTGATAAGATCCGCAACGAATTTTGCAAAACGTCAATTTTTTCTTCTGATAATGAAAACGCATCTAATCCTTGAAAAACGGCGCCGCTGAATGTGTAAATGCTTGGTCGCGAATTTTCTGAGGTAAATGGCAATTCCCATTCTTGGTTTCGTTGCCAATTCAAATCTGCCAAAGCGTCAGAAATATTCATCAATTTTGATAAACTTTTTCGCGACTTCTTTTTTAATACTTTATTTAGTTGTGCTGCTTCTTTTAAAAAACAGGATTCTGTATGTTTCTTAGTTGGAATTTTACTGTCTATGTCTAATGACTTTGCTGGTGATATGACAATCTTCATTTCGTTCTCTTTCGTTTTTTGTTGTTAAATTTACTCTTTTTCTGTGATTATTTCCCCATTCAGGAATGCAAAATTATAATCGCCTTTGATGTAAAAATCAGCTACCAAGGCTTCTTCTTGTGTAGGAAACCACTTTTTCTTTGTATTATTAACCAAAATAAACAAGCCTTCTTCATTTCCAAGCGCACAAAAACGATCTAAATTTCCATCGTAAATTGGAATCGAACGCATTGCATTCAATTGTTCATAAATCGCTTCGTTGTCGTTTGAAACGATTCCTATTTCACTAATATTTAGCAAATCTGATGCAGAAAAAGGATGCGTATTTACAATATCTAAATCTTTTCGTGCGATGAATTCTACAATATTTTTAGCTGAATCATAAAAATAAAGTGCTGCTGCATTCCAATTGGAAAAATCTGCAATTTGTTCGCCTTCACACCATAAAATATTGGTTCTCTTTAAAATCCATTGCAACGCTTCTTTAATTTTATAAGAGGAAATATTAATGGCAAAATGCGCTGGATTTGTATTTTCGGAAGCGATAAATGTCAAGGAAGAAACGCCAATTTTTACGGTAAACTTTTCTTCATCAGAAACTATTAATGGTAATTCTAACACTTTCGTGTAGAAGTGTCTCTGCTGTATTAAATTCGTAGTAAAAAGGGTTAATTCGTTAATTTTCATAAGATAAAAATACTGTTTTTTAAAATGATTGAAACAGCTTAGGGAAAGTTATCTTTTATTTGAGAATAGGGAATTCTTATGACTTGGTTGCTGGTTTTGCATTTCGACTGCGCTCAATGTGACAGTTGCTGGTTGCTGGTTGCTGGTTGTTGGTTGCTGGTTGCTGGTTGTTGGTTGCTGGTTGTTGGTTGTTAACTGCTCGTTAGTTCTTTAGTTTTCGATAACTTTGATTTTAATCACGCTATTTATAAGGGATTACACTCTTTTTCGTTAAATCATATTTTCTTGAATTTCATAGGAGTACCGCCAAAGAGTACCGTTTTACTATTTTTTTAATCTTCAAATATATCTAATTCTTTAATTGCTTTATCTACAATTCGCTCGTCAATATAGTGCTTTTTTAATACTGTATCTGTCGCATGCGAAGATAGACGTTTTGTGTCTCCTTTCAAAGTTGAAGATAGATACGTTAGATATGTTTTTCTAAGACACTTAAACTGTAATTCTCTACCCGTATTTAATTGTTTGTAAAAATGTGAAAATCCTAATGATAAAGCATCATTCATTGATTTGATGGATGATGCCGTTCTTTTATCGGGGTTTAAGATATATCTATCTTTTCCTTTGTTGATATCATAACGTAAACGATATAGTATGTTTTTTAGACTTTTCGTTACAGGGATAATCTTTGGTGGCACATCTGTATTGAATCGTTCACCTTTCTTTCTTTTTACTTTTAGGTTTGGAACTTCGATATAAACAGGCTCGCCATCTTTTTCGCGAATCATATTCCATTTAAGTCCGACAACTTCTTCTCGTCTACCACCTGTATGCAATCCTAATTCTAAAGCATCTTTTAAATATAACTTGTATCTGTTTCGTTTGTATTTTCCTTGAATTTCAATTCCGTTTTCGGGTTTTATGATTTTTAATAGATTTTTAAATTCTTCTTTTGTGATCGTATCACGTTTTACCATGACAGGAATCATCCGTACTTTTTCAAAGGGATTTTTCATGTCAATATTAAATCTGTCAATCGCCCAGCTTAAGAACGTTTTTAATGCACTCATTTTTCCATTGTAGGTATTTCCTTTGTAATTCTTATCTACTAATAGATAATCATGAAATAAACCAACATGCATGTCATTAATACGATTAACGATAAATAGTTTCTTATTGATGTTATGCTTTGCAAGTGCTTTATTAAAAATTTTTAAACAGTTGATAATTTCATTTTTTCGCTGATCCGATAATGTGTTTTTTTGATGTTCGGGAACATCTATGTTATCTAAAAAGTCAATATATCTTAATTGTACATCAAATAAGTAGTGTCGATTTCTTATTTCTATCGGTTGTCCTAAGCCTTGTAATTCCGATTTGAATTCTTTTTCAAAATCAATCGCCTGAATTACCGCGTCTGCATAATTTGTAGCATCATGTGATTTACTCGCTTTTCGTCCATCACTTCCAGGAACGTGTAACCTTGATTTATATCGATGTTTTTCAAAGCTTTTGCAAGTAGAATAATTTTTGCCTGTTTCGCCACACGTAGGTTCTTCTTTTACTTTTTTAGTATTTCGTAAAGTTGTTTTTCGTGTCCATGAAAAATGCTTCTTACATACATGACAGTAAATAAAGAGCCCTTTGTATTTGTTGTTAGGCATGTGTTTTCGTTTTGCCATACAGTTTTCTCTTTTTTTAAATACGTTATTAAATTCAGATTGGGAATAGTAAGCAATTCATATAATATAGATATGATATTACTTTGCTAATCACTACTATGCGATACTCTCTAAAGCATCACATAAACAAAGATTTGAAATAGTAGCCAAATATCATTTGTTCACTTTTGGTGCTTGTACAAATGAAATGTGATATTAATTTAAAAACCAATTACTTAACCTTTATGAGTTTACCAATCCAATGTGCATTCTAAGTGGTTTTCTTTTCAGATAGATTTTTTTCATTAGGCATAATACTACAATTCAATAATTTGTGACACTCTCTAAAGTATCATAGGTGTAAAGATTTGAATTTGTTTTTGAATATCCTTGGTATGATTTTGGTACGATACCACGGATTGTAAGAAGAAATTGTAGGAAGTTTGAAAAAAGGCACTATTTTGATTAAATGAAAGTGAAATTTAGGTTTTGATGGATGAAAATGATAAATATTTTAGGAATTATTCACCTTTTAACACATATTTTCTGATTTTCTTTTTTTAAATCCATTCATCGCTTAGTGGTAAGCCAAAAAGGAAACAAATAACTAATTGATCTCTATAAAAATTTGCAAATATTCTGTTGAAAATGTACTCATCACTTAGTGATTAATTGAAAAATCCAACTAATCGCTTAGCGATAAGCTAAAAAAAATGATTCATCTCCTTATAAAAGGTTTGTGAATATTCTATTGAAGATATACTCATCACTTAGTGATTAGCTGAAAAAAACGGATTGATCTCTTTGTAAAAAGTTTGTGAATTTCCCGTTAAAAATATTCTCATCACTTAGCGATTAACTCAAAAATCCAACTCATCGCTTAACGATAAGTTGAAAAAAACGGGTTGATCTCTTAGTAAAAAGTTTGTGAATCCCCCGCTGAAAATATTCTCATCACTTAGTGATTACTCAAAAATCCAACTAATCGCTTAACGATAAGCTGTAAACCCATACTAACCCACAACATTCCAAAATCTAAGTTTTTGATCAAAGACATTATATCTTTTGGGGAATACTTATAAAACAATTCTGAATTATTAGAAGCTTGTTAAACATCATATACTTAATTGTACTTTTTATAAGCATTCGAATTCATCAAAGCAAAATAGCTTAACAAAATCAAAGGGAGTTCAGAGTTTCGGATTCAGCTTTCTCACAAGTTCGAATCCTATCGAGGTCACTAAAATTGTAAAAACCTGTAATTTAAAAGATTACAGGTTTTTTGTTTTTATACCCGAGCGGATAAAAATTTTAAATTTTATATATAAAATCAAAATTATTTAATGTGGCTAGTATTTCACTCAACTTTAATTTTAAAACTTATGTTTGGTGTCTCATTTCCGTAATAGTGATAAATCCTTATGTAAAAATTACTACTAGCGTTTGCATTGAATTGAAACGATTCTCCGTTACCATTTCCATTTGAATTAGCAAACCTTAATGATGTATTAGGCTGGTATAGATAAAATGATGAACTACAAAAACTTTTTAAACCAATAACAGGATCAAAATTATTACTTACATCTGAAATAATTATGTTATGCATTCCTGACCAATTGCTCGGTATATCTATTTCTAACCAAACACCTTTAACATTTGAACCACCCGAGCTTTCTCCTTCTATTGGACTACCATATGTATAATTATTTGAACTAAGATCAATATTTACTTCATACTCTGTGTCTACCTGCATAATTGGACTAGAGGAACAATTATCCGCTGGAGTAATAGAAATTGGATTACTTCCTCCTATATAAATTTGGAATGACTGTGATAGTGAGTTATTATTTGTAATACTCTCATTAGAAACTGGTTCTATTTCAATTCTGAAATCGTACGTACCTGAGCTTGTAAACTGATAATTATTCAATGCTTCTGTTCCATCTTGATTTGGATCAAGAGGATTTTCAGTATCATTACCAACTAACTGATTATTTATGTAATATTTTATCGAAATATCTTCATTTGCTGGCGTTGCTTCATTACCAATATTTTTAATTCTAGTATTTACATCATATTGACCATTTCCATCATCGTCTAACCATATCTCTTCTACTATTAGGTCTGACGAATTACTTCCTCCTACATCGATCTGGAATGATTGTGTTAACGAGTTATTATTTGTATTACTTTCATTAGAAACTGGTTCTATTTCAATTCTGAAATCGTACGTACCTGAGCTTGTAAACTGATAATTATTCAATGCTTCTGTTCCATCTTGATTTGGATCAAGAGGATTTTCAGTATCATTACCAACTAACTGATTATTTATGTAATATTTTATCGAAATATCTTCATTAGTTGGTGTCGCCTCATTACCAATATTTTTAATTCTAGTATTTACATCATATTGACCATTTCCATCATCGTCTAACCATATCTCTTCTACTATTAGGTCTGACGAATTACTTCCTCCTACATCGATCTGGAATGATTGTGTTAACGAGTTATTATTTGTATTACTTTCATTAGAAACTGGTTCTATTTCAATTCTAAAATCGTACGTACCTGAGCTTGTAAACTGATAATTATTCAATGTTTCTGTTCCATCTTGATTTGGATCAAGAGGATTTTCAGTATCATTACCAACTAACTGATTATTTATGTAATATTTTATCGAAATATCTTCATTAGTTGGTGTCGCCTCATTACCAATATTTTTAATTCTAGTATTTATATCATATTGACCATTTCCATCATCGTCTAACCATATCTCTTCTACTATTAAGTCGGAATTTGAAGGAGAGCTCATACACATTAAATTAGTTCTATGTATTCTAGCTGAAAAAGCCATTCTTATTAGTTGTTCATTAGTAAACTGAGTTCTACAATTACTTCTTGAATATGACATTATATTATTTGTTAGAGCACTATTAGGCGTATCTCCAATGTATTCACAATTTGAATTGACATTTCCACTTAAATTTGGATCAGTTGGTGTATCGCAAATACCATCTCCTTCAAAAAGACATCCTATACCAAAAACACCATTGTCACCAGCAGTGGAATGAGTATGGTAAAGAGATAAATAGTGACCTATTTCATGCTCTAATGTTGTTTCATCAAACCTGCTTTTTTTAACATAGATTCTGTCTACATCTTCAAATGGGAAAAAAGCATAACCGCCTAAACTAGTAGTAGTATTGTCATTGTTTACTTTAGTTATTGTTTTGGGAATATAAATATTCAACACGTCAGGCACATCATTTTGTACGGCAAACTGTTCTTCATTTTTTATATGATTATAAAAATCACTATTATTAATTATATTTGGTTGGTTACATTGAACAAATTCAATTTTTGCAAATTGAAAGGCTGAATTAATTCTATTTAAAGATGTCTGCACATCAGAAACATCAAGACCTCCGTTGCCACTGTCATCATTTATTATATGAATTTGAATTGGTAATTGAAGTATGCCAATCTGATTTAGATTAAAATTTGATAAACTACTTTCTAAAGACTGATTTAAATCAATTATATCTGAAGATGAAATTTCGTCTTCTTCATCTTCATCAATTGACTCATTAGGGTCATCTTGTTCTAAACTGATTGATGCTGTATTATTCGACAAATTTATATCGTCATATTTATTTCTAAACTCTTCTTTGAAATCTATAAAAGCGGTTACGATAGTTGAATCCTGATTAATGGTTATGCTTGTTTGGACTTCATTTGAATTTACATTTCCATAATTGAAATAGAATGATGAATTGATTTGATCATTCAAGTCGAATTCATCTATCCATAGAATTGTAGTTTGAGATGCAGATACTGAAATATCAGTATTAATAATCTGAATTTCATCATTTTCCTCTGAGCAACTATTTATAAAAAATAAAAAGATGATTGCTAGTATTTTTAAATATTTTTGGTATAACTTTTTTGTCATCATTGATAGTAGTTTTAAATTAATATTACTTCAATGTTACAAAAAATATTACATATCAATTTAAGTTAAATTACTGTTTATCAGTGAATTGTGTAAAATTACCCTTGTAGGAATGGTATATTTTAGCGAAATTAATTTAAAAATTAGGTATTATCTTTAATGCTAGTATTGATTTGATGAATTTTTTCTTCATAGAATTGAGTAATCTCATTCAAGTATAAACCTATCGAGGTATTGCGATTGAATTTCTTTTTTTCTTTTTGAAAGAACTTTGTGTATAAACTATTTCTTCTAGTTTCTATTCCGCTTTCTTTTAAACCTAATATTTCAGCAATTTCTCTCTCTACATATCCTTGAGCCTGAAGCTTCCAAAATGCTAGCATTTTATTCGTGATGTTATATGTTTCTTTAAGATGCTCATCAAAAGATATTTTTGTTTGGAGTTTAGTCTCCTTTTGAACTGAAATTAATGTAAATATTTTATTTTCAAGGGATAGAATTTTCTTTGATTTTTTCTGAATTTCAGCTTCACGTTTAAGTTTATAAGAACGATAGAATAATAGAATTATCAAAATTGATAATACAATGCCTGCTATAGTAACTGCTAAATACCAGTTGAGTTCAGAATTCCTGTATAATAGCTCTTGTTTTTCTTCTCTTTCAATGGCTAACTCTTTTTCTTTTTTTTCTATATTATATTTCCTTTCAATTTCAGTTATTTCTTTTTCTTTCCCTTCAGAAACTATAGAATCACTAAATGATTTGAATCGCTGTTGGAATTTTAAGGACTCTCTATAGTTTCCTGTTTTCTCATATAATATTGACGAACTTTGTAAGTAAGCCTCCATAAGCACTTGTCTAAATCTTGTATTAGAAGTATCTTTACTAATATCAAGAAGATATTTTTCAGCTTCTAAAAATTTCTTTGCACTTATCAATGTTTGAGCTAATGTTAATTTACTCCCTTTAATTCCTAGTTCAAAATTGATTTCCTTAGCGATTTTAAGGGCATTACTAGAATAACTTTCTGCTTTTGAGAAATTTTCCATTCTCGCATAAGTAATAGCAATATTTTCTGTAACATCATAGATTAATAATTTTCTACCCTGTTTTAAATAAATGTCAAGAGCCTTTTTGTTGTAATTCAAGGCTTCCTCATATTTTCCCCAGCGAGAATAATTAATAGCAATAGATCGGTAAATGTTAGCCGCAGAACGCTCATTTTCATTAGCCTCCATGCTAGTTAGTGCTTTTAGGAAGTATTCTTCAGCCTTATCATATTGTTCTATATCCATGTATGCCCAGCCAATATTATTTATGACAAAGTTATAGATTTGAGGATTGGGATTTAGTTCCAAGCATTCCAGAGCCTCAAGATGATACTCAATAGATTTGAGAGCATTTCCAAGTTTTTTTTCAGCCACTCCAATGTTACTTATTACATTGCATGGAGTTGCTCCACATTTAGAATAAATATCTTCAATAGAATAAATATCTTTGAAAACATTTATCGCTTTTTGATATTCTTCAAACGCTTCAAAAATTCTTCCTTTTTGATTTATTATTAAAATTTTCTGCTTATCACTTCTCAAAATATTATTCACCTGTGTAGCACTATCTATATAAAAAAAAGCATCTTCCTTTTGTCTTTCTTTTAAGAAATTTTCAGATAAATAAAGGTAGCATTTAATCAACTTTTGATATTCATTTTTCTTCTTTGCAATTCTAATATACTCGATGTAGAATTTACTTAGACTGTCAACTTTCTGTGATTTGTTAAAAGAAATGTAAATAATTTTTTCTAAAATTTCAAACTTTTGATTTTGATTAGCTGTAGAGTCAAGCTTTGTCAAAAGACTATCTATTTTAGTGATTTCTTGTCCATGTAGGCTTAAGGTAGCAGTAATAATAAAAAAAAGAATAATTTTTCTCATAATTCCGAATATTATTAATAAATCTTAAAAGGGGAATGACTAATAGTTTATACATGATAAAGCTACATCATATTTATTTAAAATTACAAATTTTTCCGACAAATTTAAGAAGTGTTCAATAGATACGAGTGCCACTCCGTAAACACACAAATAGCTTTCAAATCCACCACCAAAAAGTTCGAACTTTGAATGTTCGTGGTCACGAATGAATCAAAAAGCAAGCAAAATCATAAAGCTTGCTTTTTTGATTTTGTGGATTTTTGATTCTCAACGCGGAGCGTTGTAGGGATCATGATATAATCCCTTCGCGGTCACTAAAATTGTAAAAACCTGTAATTTAATAGATTACAGGTTTTTTGTTTTTATACCCGAGCGGGCAGTTTACATCTAAGTTTTTGATATTTAAATATTTGAAGGTTAGATTTTTTATCTATAACGTTTGGTATGGTCATCAGGTACAAGTTTAAGTTTTTGTGAAGTAATTAGGATTAGGACGTAGTCGAACCCGCCTTAATTGAGATTATACATTGTTGGCTATAGTTGCTAAAATAGTTTAAAAAAACTTCTGATCTTTTTGAACATTCCATAGCCTTTATTTAATTCATTCCATGCTACATAATATTCAAAATTTTTAGATATCTCTCTAAATAAAGATTCGTTGTTTTTTAAATTTTTTTCATCAAATTTCTCAACAGTATCATTTATTATTTTGCAAAATTTATTCAAGGAATTAAATACAGAATTAATACTATCTCCTTTAATTTCATAAGCACAAGAAAGGTAAGTTTTATTTACTTCTGTGCATATTACTAAAAGAGGTAATTTTTTTGTATCTGGAATGCCAAGTTCTTTGAGTAATTCTTGATTTTCAGATGGTTCTTTCCATATTGGAATTAAGTGGTAAAGAGTATGATTATTTTGATTTGGTAAAGAATAATATCCTAATTTTGGTTTTAAAGCAAATATTGGAAATTTTGTGCCTGAATTTGTGTGCAATGAATTCCAAAAATCTTCATCTTTAATTACCTTGACAAGGAAAGGATTTGAATTAGAATATAGCAAAATACCAAAAATATTATCAATTTTAGATTTGTTCACTAATGCTGTTTTATATTTTCCAATCTCCATTGTAAATTATATTTTTTTATGATTTAAAATCATTGTTGTCCGATAAAAAAGAAGCCAACAAGTTGGCTTCTTTAAATGAATCGTAAATTTGTATTGCGAAACACAAAATACGATGGGCAAAAGTACTTATTTTTCTAGCAAGTCTGTTTTCGGACAGCTGATTTCTTTAATTGATGATTCAATGATAAAAAAGGAAGTTAAAAAGTGTAATTCAGACCGTTATACGAAGCGGTTTACTACAAAGGATCATCTGATAAGTATGCTTTTTTGTTCCTTTTCCAAATGCACATCTTTACGTGAGATATCTGGAGCAATGCTTGGTTTATCTGGGAAAACGAGTAGTTTTCAATTAAATCATATACCTAAAAGAAGTACATTATCAGATGCAAATAAAAAAAGAGACGTTTTAGTTTTTGAAAATATTTACCATCAATTATTAAAACAATATGGTGGTTTTTTATCGGACAGCCGAATTAAAGATGTTATAAAAAAGCAAGTTAAAATCTTTGATAGTTCAACAATAAGTCTGTTTAAAAATATAATGGAGTGTGTTGGCAGACATTCAAAAAGTGGTAAAAGAAAAGGTGGAATCAAAGTTCATACAGTAGTGAATGCAGATGAAATTGTACCGAGTTTGGTTTGGTTTAGCGAAGCAAAAACACACGACCATAAATTTTTAGAAAAATTAAATTGTGATAAAAACACAATTTATGTTTTTGACAAAGGCTATAATGATTACAGGGCTTTTGAGCATTTTACAGCATATGAAACAGGATTTGTAACTCGAATAAAAGACAATGCTTCTTATAGAAAAATTGAAGATTTAGATGTTGCAGATTATATTCATAATGGAGTTTTAGAAGATCAAATAATTGAAGTAGAAGTAAAAAAAGGCAAAGAAAAAACCCCATTGAAATTAAGAAAAGTAACTTTTTATGATCGAGTAAATAAAAGAGAATTTGAGTTTTTAACTAATTTATTTGATTTAAGAGCCGATTTAATTGCTGCTTTGTATAAAATTAGATGGCAAATTGAGTTATTATTTAAACAATTAAAACAAAATTTTCCTTTGAAATATTTTTTAGGAGATAATGAAAATGCTATTAAAATACAGATATATTGCGTTTTAATAGTCAATTTGTTATTTGCAGTCATAAAAAAGAGGCTAAAAAGAAGTTGGGCTTTTTCTAATTTAGTTAGTTTCTGTAAAATTCACCTTTTCAATTATATTAATCTGATGAAATTTTTAGAAAACCCTGAAAAAGACTGGATAATTGATAAGGCTGAAAGTGAACAGCTAACATTTAATTGGTAGCCTGTTTTTAGAAAAACATGAAAACTGAAAATTAAAACACTGAAAATCAAATGAATAAAAATTAAAATCAAGTGGTTTTAATTTTTATCGGACAACAATAATTTAAAATATTTTCTTTTTTTCAATTTTTTTAGTTTTTCATCCATGTTATTTGTGAAAGTAAATTTGGTTGCAGTATAGCTTGGAACTAATGAGATAAATTCATCCTCAATAATTTTAACCCAATTTAACATTACTTCTAAATTTTTGTAATTTGATGAGGGAATAGATTTAGTAGGAAAAGAGTTTTCAAAACACTCTAGAAAAACTTCAAGAATTAAAGTCTCTCCATCAACGTCTTTTTTGTCTATAAAATCTCGGTGTGCTTCTTCAAAAAGGGGGTTTGTTATATCTATTTTAAAAGTTTTTTCCATTGCATAAATAATGTTCTCTATAAAGCTACTTTTGTTTTTTCTTAGCGATTCAACTACTTCAAAAAATGTTTCATCAGGTGACAATTTATCGTTTATTATCTTATTATCATTCATAAAGAACATTATTGAATTTAAATTCTTAAATTCAGATAGATTCATACAAAACCTAGTCAGTGTCTCATTTAAATAGTACATTAATGTTTGTGGAACATATGAGAATTCAAAAAATTTTTCAATAAATGAGGTGTAGTAAAGAGCTATTTTAAGATATACTGGAGCTAAATTATTAAAGTAATTTTCGTTTGTTTTATAATAGTCTTCATAGCTATTTACAGAATAAATTAGTGGTAGCATGCAAAAAGCTCTTGTGATAGCACCTCCCTCTTGTACAAAATACATGTTTTTGAAAAATGAATTCCTTATATATATATAATTTGAAAGCAGTTTTTTATTATAATCATTTTGATTTTCCATTAAATGATTAATTATTTTACTCAAGCAAATAATAGTTTGTCCATAAATAGTTTGATTACTCAACGTTCTATGGAAACTTTCATGAAAATAAATTTCTTCTTGAATCTTTAAATCCAGTCCTCTGTTTATGTAAATGAACTCAGGGTCTTGAAAATCAAAGAATCCACCTTTAGTAGAATAAATTTGTTTTGGAGTTATATTGTACAGATTTCTCTTAGTAGTCATTTATTATTCAATCTTAGTTAACTTATGTATAACTGGATCTCCTTTTATTTCTATCATAATTAAACCTAAATTTACCTAGATATAAGATTAGTTTTATTAAAGCTACAAGAATTACAGTTAAAATCAAAATCACGTAGCATTTAATAATTCAAAATGCTCTCTCATAAATACACTAATTACCTTCAAATCCTCTATTAAAAAGTTCGAACTTTGAATGTTCGGGGTCACAGGATAAAAGTCTTACTAGAAATAGTAAGACTTTCTTGTTTTTAAATAAGTACAAAAGTGTAAAATTATGCTGTAAATAGATAAAAATGACAACCAAGATGACAACTGACAAGTCTTAATGTCATTAGTAAACTTCTTACTGAAACTAAAGGCAAACCGTTTTACAATAGTGAATGCTATACAAGTAACATACCTTGAATTAATTCATAGTAATTCCTTTATTTGTACTGTTTGTGCAGAGTAATCAAATAGTGCTAGGGATGTTAAATAGGTCTTAGGGATCTTCAAAAGCGATGGTTGGTTATATATCGCTTAAATAGGCAAAAGCGGTTCTGTCTTTCTATGTTTATCCTTTATCGGGAAGAAAATCTTTTAGTGCTTCTATTTTTGATGTTCCAAATTACGAATAACAATATTACGACAACACATAACCCAATACTAATAAATAGTAAATAATTGGGTTCTTTTTGTTTGGTTAGATCCCCATAATACATAAATGAACTCCAATAATAAGGTGATTTCTTAATATTAGAAATCTCAGCATTTTCTAAATAAGATAATTTTGAACTTTGATTAGCTATAAAAGCAGACTCCGTTTTAACTAGGTTTTTATAAAAGTCTCCCATGACAATAGATGTAGATAAATCATTTATTTTCCATAATGAAAATACAATATTATCTATCCCAGCATATTTAAATCCTCGCGTTAAATTAATACTTCCTTCTCCCTTTTGTAATAAGCCAACGCCTGTTTCGCAAGCACTTAGGATTACAAGATCGTTTGAGAGATCGAGGTTGTATAAATCATTTACATATAGCTTGGCATCTATAAACTCAATATAAGCAGGCTCATTAAAGTTCCCACTATTTGCATGTGTAGAAAAATGCAATATGCTATGGTTTTTTAATTGATTTAAAACATTTTTTTTGGTGGCTTTGCTTTGCTCTAAAAATGTAGCATCTACTATTTTTAAACTCTCCATTTCATCTAATGAATATGTAAGTTTTTGATTGGTATTATCAAACACTGGAAAAACTCCTAGCGCAGAATTACTGAATTTATATGGCTTGTTTTCAATATAAAATTGGGCACTGATATTATAGGCTAAATTTTGCTTTTTAATTACAAAGGGCATTTTTGAATAACTTAGTGTAGATGTAGATTCTGTAAGCAAACTTTCAAATGGAATGAAATTTAAAAATCCATCAGGTACAATAATTACATTTTTATATGTACTAGTTTGATCTAAATGTAAAAACTTATACAAATAAAACGCATCTGACGTGTATTTTGAAATATCGTTATTTATTGCTGAAGCATCATTAAAATAATCTATAAAATTGGCTATTGCTTTTCTTCCTGTTTCAGAAAGTTCTATGCTATTGAATTCAAAATTATTTTTTGTAATAATAAATTGATAAATCACATTTTTACCATAAAAGAATTCTACTAAACATGCATTATCAGTATTTAATTTAAGTTTTAACTTTTCAATGTTTATTTCGGCGATTTCAGCTTCTGGGTATTTAGTATTAATGCTTATTTGAAGATCGTTTAAAACTTTATCTATTGCAATAAGCTTAAATCTTAAGCTGTCTTGTGTTTGAGATTGTGTTTCTAAAGACCTATTTAGTAATCTATTAGTTAATTGCTGTTGTTGTTTTAACACCCTTTTTTCTTCTATAAGCAAACTATCTTTGGGATACTTATGTAATAATTCTCTTTTATTAGAATACCATTTTAATGCGGATCCTTTAAATGATTCTGCATGCCTAAATGCAGATTTAAAGTATTCACTATTTCCTTGCTTGCTATACAATTGATATAAAATTGATATGCATTTTTCACTTCTACTTCTATTTAAGTTAGCATTAATAGCTACACTTTCTTGGTTGGTGTTTTGCTGTGCTAAGAGGTTTGATACATAGAAACTTAAGTCATAACATTTTAAGGCCTGTATAGGATTTGTTTGTAATTCTGCCCATAAATCAAAAATATCTAAGAATATATTTTCGGCATACAAATCGCTGTTTGTGGGAAAAGTTTTGTTATTATAATTTGGAAGTAATAAGAACAGTGTGCTTTTTATTTGCTTTAAAGCTTTCTCTTTTTGCTGAAGTAAAAAATAAAGTTGTGCCTGTTGAAAACTAAATTTTGCGACTTCCCTAGTTGAAGTAAGTTTTGTAATCTTAAGCTGTTTTAGCTTATTAAAACTATGTAGAGCTAGTTTATAGTCTTCGTTTTTTAACGCTTCCAGATAACTTAACTCTAAGTTTTCTGCATTTTCTGTTTTAAAATCACCAACTATTAGATCATTTTCTAAATACAGTTTTTCTTGATTATTTTTTAGTAAAAGCTCGCTTTTCTTTTTTATGTAGTTAAGATTACGTTCTTGCTGTTTTTTTATGCCACTAATTTTTAAACCTCTATTGGTTATTTGAATTACACTTTTATGCCTATTTAAGGATTGATATAGCTTTGCTAAATTTGTAATCCCCGTAATTTGTTGTTGTTTGTTATTTTGTTTTTCAGCTAACTCAATATAATATTTAATGATATTTTCTGCCTTTATATAAGCATTTGTTTTATGGTAAAGTGTCCCCAATTCTATGAGGCAATACTCAATTATATCATATTGATTAATCGTATGTTTTATATATAATCCATGCGCTTTTTCGTAACTATTAATAGCTTCCTTTTTATTATTAATTTTTGCTAAATAATAGGCTTTGTTTGCTAAAAGGTTGATAAAGGCGTAGTATTCATCTTTGGTAGAAAGCTCAGTTTCAAAAAGACGTATTTTACTATCTAATTCCCTTAGGGTTTCAGAATTTTGATTTTTGTTAAATGCTTCGGTTGTTAGATAAATTGTCTCCTCTAAGTTCTGAGAAAAGCAGATCGTAAAAACAAAAAAGCAAATTATAAATAGTGTTTTTTCATTTAGAATTTCCATATAGCATAAAACTGTATATGATTGTGGTTTTCTTTAAAACTGAACACATAACGTGCTCCAATACTTGGGCCAATACGTGCAAAACCAGCTGTAGCTTCAATTAAAAACCCAGTTCTTAAATTAGAAAAAGAACTAGACATTTCTTTTGAAGATTCTATAGTTTCTAATAATGGTCCTGGTGGTGTATTTTGCCCTTCAAAACGTTCAATTTTTATTGCTTCGGCACGCTTTTCACTAAGAGATATAGTGCCTTGTAAACCAGCTCCCAAACCAATATAATTATTAATGTTATAACGTGCTAAAATCGGAATATCCCAATCTATATTTTCATAACTGCTATTTGCTGTTGTACGCTGAAAAACAGAACCAGCTCCTGGTATATCTTCTATACCTTCTGTTATTGTAGTATTTCCATCATAGGCATGAAAACTATTTAGTAACTCTACTTGCCAATACCATCTATATGATTTGTAAGGTGAAACAGTTGCTCCAATAAAGTAACTTTTTGAGCCTTCTAAATCTGGAAAATAATTATAACCAGATTTTGCACCTATAGATATTCCTGGTAGAAAACGTGTTGTAGAATAGTTGGTAATTATAGGTTCGTTTTTATCAAAAATAATTGCGGTGCGCGATTTGGTTTTTTTCTTATGAAAATCTTTGGAAAATTTTAGTCTGTATTTAACAAAACCTTTTGTTGAATCGTATTCTTTTACATTTTTTTGTTCGCTACCTGGTAAATAAATATTCTTAAATGTAAATATGGCTTGCTTTGCTGTATATGTGGTATCTAAGCAACTATATTCTACTTCATATTTAGGGCATATTTTAACTTTTGGATACATATCTAAAACTTCAATAGAAGATTTATCAAACATGTCTGGTATATCTGTTTCTAAACGTATTGTTCTTGCTGGTCCTTCTCCATTATTCTGAAATTTAATTTTAAATTTCGGACGTTTAAAACGCACCAATCTATAATTTAAGAATGATGCATTAGAAGACATTTTATTAGGATCGTGAGAGGTTACAATTTCCATTTCCATATCCTTTATATTATGATTATCATAATCGTTATCTGGCACATAAACACCTCTTACAGATATAATTGCGCTTGTATCTTTTAGCATTTCCTTTGTCGTTTTAAGCGTGTGAAACACATGGCGTTCTTCGTTAGGTTTCATATTATCAAAGCTTAAACTGCTTGAGTTTCTGTATACATATTTGCTTTCTTCTAAAGTTAGAGGCAGATTTTCTCTTTCCGTTGTATCCTGTTGTTTTTCTTTAAATTTAAGCAACTTATTTTCTGAAGAAGCATAGTAAATATCTGTGTCTACATCTGAGGAAAAAACAACAGTATTAGTATTTATTTCTTTTTCATTATGATAGGTTCTGGTTTCTGATAATTCAAAATTGTCAGCTTTGTATTTATCTTCATTGTAAAACAAAAACAGCTTGCCATTGGTGACGTAATCCTTTTTGTTTTTATAACTAAACACAACTACAATTTCTTCCTCGGGCATAGGTTCGCTATTACGAATTAGACGTATGCTTTCATCCATAGAAGCTTCTTCATTGTAATTAGAATTGGCATTTGTTATTGTAATTTTTTTAGGACGAGCTCTAGGTGGTTTCCCAGTGCCATAATTATTAGTTGTCCATAGCCTTACGGTATATTCTCCATTTTTTTTGTAGACTTTTTTCGGATTATCTTCTTTACTAAATGTACCGTCTCCAAACTCCCAAAAATTGGTGTAGAAGGCTTTTGGAGCACCAGCAATTTGATTGAGCTTAGGTGCATTTGGTGTAAATTCTATTTGGTCGCCTATAGCTTTATGTTCTATTTGAGCTATACGTTGGGTTGTGTCTTGTTTTATTTCTTGCTGAGAAAAGCCAAATCGTATAAAACCTAAAAAAACGAGCAGTGTAATTTGAATTTTCATAGGGTTGGTTTAATATCCTTAAATTTAAGAATTATATTTATAAGTATTGGTGTAATACCGGTTATTTGTTGAAATTACCGTAATAAAAAGTCAGAAAAATGAATTTCTGACTTTTTAAATTAAACGGATTAATTAAGGTAATCCATTGATTAAAGTTACTAATGATGCCTCAGTACCTATAGTAGTTTGATCTAAAGTAAAGGTAATAATATCATCTGCTACAATGGTTACAGCCTTTATGGCATATCTCCAAATCCCATTGTCTTCTGTTGCAAAAATTACATGGCATTCTAACCCTATAGGAATTTGTCCATAATGCTCACTAAATAAATTTAATGTTCCGTCATAAGTATCTAATTGTGCCAAACCAACATCTTCGCCATCATAAGATAAGTATACATCACTATTTAAATCATTATAACCTATTGGTGCTTGCACCTGAATTTGTGTTTTTGGTCTTGGATCACTATAAAAACGATCTACATTAGACCATCCAAAACTTTCTAATGAACTATAATATTGTTCTCCTTCTACAAACACACCTCCTTGACCTGTTACAAGATCAACCTCATCCCAAGTTAAATCTTCATCCTCATTTATACGTCCTTCCCAAAGCGTCATTGTAGTATCTGCTCCTCCAGTTAAGTCAGATGGAATTATTAATTGCAATCCACAGTTAGTATCTAAATAATCTCCATTTTGAGTCGCTTCAATAAAAAATTCTCCGCCAGATATTAATAAGGCTTTGTCTCCATTTGGCATTTCGCCCATTGTAGGTTTATTAGTCGTTAACATACTCCCTTTATCAAAAAGTTCTACATATTTTATATCTACATTACCAGTTACTGCAGTACCATTTAAAGTTAAACAGTTACCATTAATGTTAATTTGAACTCCATTATCTGAAATTAATGTTACATTACCATCTTCCGCATTAAAATTAAAGGTCTGGGTATGGTTTTCTAAAGCTGCATCTCTAACAGATTTAAATGCTTGTGCACTTGCAGGTGTATGAATAATATCTACGTCGTCTGATATTTCACAACTTGTTGTTAATACTAAAGTTACCATTAACATCGTTCTAAAAATTGTTTTAAAATTTTTCATAATTTCTAAATGTTTTAATTATTTAATATTTGTTTTTAAAATCTTCAGCTGTTTTGCTGTTACAACCTTATATCAAAATCAGTATAAAATTGTTACCCTGTTTTCTTAAAAAAATAAAATAAAAAAGCTGCTTCAATTAAAAAGCAGCTTAGTTTATTGGGGCTTTAGGATTTTTTAATTTTTAATTATTTTATTTTGATAGGTCTCACCATCAATAATTGCAGTCGCTATATATATACCAACTGACCAGCTTTTAACATCTATTGTTTTATTTTTAGAAGTAACCTCTCCCGAATAAAGCGTTTTGCCTTGTATATTTTTTATACTAATACGTTTTGGTGTTTTAGTATTAAAATTGCTAAAATCTAAATTAAGTCTGTCTTTTACTGGGTTAGGATATGCCACAAAGTTAGCTGCATCTTCTCCATTATTTTCAACGTTATCTTCTCCAAAGGTAAGTGTGTATTGATAATGCACATCGTCATCGTTTGGAATATCAATAATAGATCGTTTACAACAGCTGACTTCAAAGAAAATTTCTACAGAATGCCAAGGGTTACCTACAGCAAGTTTAAATCGGTATATTTTTTCTGGTTTTAAATGATAGCCTGGTGGTAAAAAATCTACAATATTGATATCATTTGGCGCTTGAGTTAGAGGCAATACCCAATCAGAATGTAATATTGAAGTATCTGTCCAAGATGTTAAGTTAAACTCACTAAGTCCAACAAAATAACCATTTTCGCAACTACTTAAAGAGCCATCAACAAGTAGTCTGTCTTCTAAACATAATTCAGTGACGTTTTGCGGCCCGTATTTTGAAGAATATTTATTAACTTGGTAAGGAAACCTGAATTTTGCAACTGCAGTCGCACCCATATTTGGTCTACAATCTTTACAGTTAAATACCTGATGATAACTTTGGTAAGTATGTAATAGAGGGTTTGCACCATACTTTCTGTCTATCCCTGTAATTATGAATTCACAGTCATATATTGCAATACTTTCTAAGTGATTTTTAATTTTATTGCTAACAGCAAACTCGTGGATTAAACTGTTACCAGCATCAAATAGTTTTACTTTAGAATTCTCAGAAACTGCAGAACCATAATTTTTACTTATCAATAAACGATTATTGATATCTACATCTACAAACCCTCTTGAGTACTGAAAAATACTACTTCCACCAGCGTTTAAATATTTAACTCTTAAGTCTGTGAATGGGTACGATGTAGATGTATTAACGTTAAAAAATACATCCCAATTGGTTCTTAATGCAATTTGGTTATTGTTGCGTTCAAAACGGCTTCCAGTTTCAGAATAATTAGAGTATAAACTCGATAAATTAATAGGCGTTCCAACAGGCATAAAAATAGGCGAATAATTATAACGCTTAATGTATAATTGAGAACCTGTAATGCTTCCGTGAGAATACCCAACTACAAACTTGGAGTCTTTCATGTCCATTTGTATTGCAAAAGGGCTTGTGTTAGTAATGCTAGAAATTGTACCAACTGGTAAATATCCTTTATAAAGTAAATTTCTAAACACTTTTACTTTAACTCTATTACTTTCTACACAACCAATAAGAACATCCCCATTTGGAGCAACCTCTATATCAGTAACATTGGTATTATTGGTAACTTCAATTCTCGAACCCAATTGCACACCAGCTGTATTATACTTTTTTAAATACGTTCTGTACACTGTGCTTCCAGGAAACGTTCTGTCTACATATAGTACATATACATTATTATTGTTATCTAACCTAACTCTTGTAAAGCCATGATAACTAGAAATAAGTACTTGTGAAGACGTTGCGGCAAATGTAGTTCCGTCATAGACTTTTAAATAGTTGCCACAAGCTACACCACTTACCCAATAGGCAGATGCGTAATATTGCTTGTTTTTGTCTGAGGTAGAACTTACCCAACGGCTAATAGAAGCAGTTACAGAACTGGTCTGTACGCCAGATGTTAATTGCCCTTGTGCTTTTGATGATCCAGAAAAGGCTATAAAAAAAAGCAGACTAAATTTTAAAATAAAGTTTTTCATGATAAATAGATTTAATGATTAAATAAATAATGGCAGTTCTGTCCATTTAACATTACATCAAAACCTTTTATGATTTGTTACCTATGTTTTGTAAGTTTTTTTTTAAATTCGTTCAAAACAAAGGGTTATGAGTGAAAAAAAAATACACGAAGACCAAAAATATATTGACGGATTGGCCTCTAATAATTCGTTTATTATACAAGCTATATACGATAAGTTTGTACCCAAAGTAGTAAACTATATAAAGCAGAATAGTGGTGATGCAGAAAGAGCTCAAGACATTATACAAGAAACACTTGTAACTATATACAACCAAGCCAGCCAAAAAAAAATGAAACTAACTTGCCCTTTTGATGCTTACTTTTTTTTGCTATGTAAGCGCAAATGGTTAAACGAATTAAAAAAAAGTAATCTTAAAGAGGTAACAATTAATGAAGACGCTTTATCTAAAGATGAGGATGTACAAAAACTGTCATTTGAAACTTCAGTTTTTGAAAAAAGACAATTGTTATTTAATGAGATGTTTCAAAAGTTAGGCAACGCTTGTAAGGATTTGCTCAAAGCTACTTTTAAAATAAAATCTATGGAAAAAGTCTCGGAACACCTAGGTGTTAGCTATGCATATGCACGTAAAAAAAAATCATTATGCATTGGCAAATTAACAATGTTAATACAAGAGTCACCAAAGTTTAATAACATTAACTACTAACGTGATGAAAGAAGAAAATTACATACATTTTGAAGAGTACCTATCTGGGAATTTAAGCGATAAAGAAATACAGCTTTTTAAAGAACGTATTAAAACAGACAAAGCATTCAATGACGCTTTTAACCTATATAAAGATATATCTAGTCACTTAGAACATACCATTGAAAATAAACAACAGATAACTGACTTTAAAACAAACTTAGAGGCAATTTCCGACAAGCATTTTAACTCAATCAAAACATCAAAGAAAAAATCTAAAATATTCAGATTAAGTCAATTAGCAATGGTTGCTAGTATAACTATATTTTTAGGAATTTTTACCTACAATCATTTTAGCACACCAGTCTATTCAGATTATAACGATTTTGAGACGATTAGTGTCACAGTTAGAGATGCAGAAAATGACTTAAAAACTCGAGCAGAAAATGCTTTTAACTCAAAAAAATTCGAAGAAGCTCAGTTATTATTCAGTCAAATATTAAAAGATAATTCCGAGAATTTAGAAATACAGATGTATAGCGCTATTGCATTAATTGAAACAGAACATTATGGTAAAGCAAATGCTATTTTATTGGAAATTTCTGAAAGCAATTCTGCATTTAAAAACAAAGCAAAATGGTATTGGGCATTAAGTAAACTAAAACAAAATGACTTTGAAGAATGTGCAAAAATTCTAAAAACTATTCCTAAAGAAGCCGAAGATTATAACCGAGCACAAAGATTATTGAATAAATTAGATTGATTAGATTTAATTGTAACCACGTATTACTGCATATTGCACTGTTATCTCTACAACTATTTTAAAATAAGGTATCCCATTTAAGGAACACATGCTGAAAATAAAATAGTTATAAGATTTTATAAGAATTGAAAATTGAAGTAAAAAGTAATGTTGTTTTTTCAGTATTACTTTTAAAATAGGATTTTGTTTTACAGCCACATTTTACAAGTATTTTTCTTATTTTGTTATCCTCCATATGCTTTATGTTCATTAAAACCTTGATAATACTTGGAAAAATCAATAGTAGTTCCATGAAAGATTTCTATAAGCGTATTTCCACCAAGACTCATTTGTTGTCGTACATCGTTATATATAAAATGGATTCTTTAAGAATTTTATGAAGTAGATTTTAATATTGCGAACCCTCACACATGACTTTGATAACACCAACAAAAGACCGATTGTAGTTATTTGAATCTTGTTGTATTATCAATAGTTTAGAAAGCGATTAATAATGCAGTATATTCTTTCACAAACAAACTTATTTCCTTCAAATCCTCCATCAAAAAGCTCGGACTTTGAAGGTTCGCGGTCACAAGAGAATTTTTTTTCTTAAGCAAAAAGTGCAACAAAATTTTGTTGCGCTTTTTAGATAATAGTATTCTATATTAGTCGCAACTTCAATATGTGTAATATAGGTAAAGAGTCAAATGAGTCGTTAGGTTTAAATTGGAACAAAACGACTTAACTTGTAGAAAAATATCTATTTAAAGGAGAAGAAATTGAGATAGAAGGAAAGCTAACCAATTGCAGTTATGATAATACAGAAGCCAGCAAACGTTATGTTGCAGAAGTTATGGTTAGCCAATTATTGATGCTAAGTAAATAATATTATAAAACAGAAGGCAATAAAATTTGCCTTCTGTTTTAAACAATGCATTTATTTGCAGGTAATTAAATACCATAAAATAACCAAATATCTTCAATATTTTCTATAGATAAAGCATTATTGTCTTTATCCAATAAGCTACCATCGGTGTCAAATGTTCCAGATTTTAAATTCATTTTATCATTGGTATCTTTAATTAAATAACTAAAACTATCAGTTAAATTGAAAGATAAAGGCCTTAACTTATAAGGAACTTTGCTTTTGTTTAAAGGATTTTCCGCAAAACTCTTAATGTCAATTATTGGTATATTACTATTGATTTTCTGCCACTCCAAAGGAAAATCATACTTCCATGACATTACTAAATGTTGTTGATTACTAGGTACATTTACTTCACCTATTGTATCTGTTGATTTTGAATTATTTTCAGCATAATATCTTACATGTAAAACTACATCCGAAATAGTAGTAATATCGTATTCAGGTGGATTTTTGTCATCATCACCTTCTAACATTACTTCTAAATTAATGAACTTTTTAGGAGGATCAGCTTGATCCTCTTTCAATTCCAAATATTCAAAAGGCATATATCTTGCCTGATTGAAGTTCGGTTCAAAAACTCCCAAGTCATTAACACCAGAAGATGTAATTAGTTCTTCACCGTTTTGAACTCTTAGTTTTACATTGGTTGAAATCTGAGATCCAGTAACACAAGGAATCGAAATTCCAATACTTTTAATTTGCATGCCTGTTAAATTCCTTGATTTAAAAACTAAATTTAATAGCTCTTCTTCTAATTTAACCTTGCAGTATTTGTGCTGAATAAGATGAACCAAAGCTCCTGGATCTAACAACTTCAATGAAATATCCTTAGACAACTCAAACCTACGTTTATCATTTTTGATATAGGCATTATCCAATTCTTTAAGTTGCATACTTAATTTTTCGCCAGCTAATAATCCTTTTCTTGAACTGTTCCAATGACCAAAATCAATGATAGATAAATCAATACTAAGTTCTTTATTCATTGCTCGTTGTGCTTGTTTAGCCATTTCATAAGCAAGCTTATATGCTCTATAATGTAGTTTCATCAATTCACCACTCATCCAAGAATACAGATTTAAGTTGGTGAATTTGTTTTTTACAAAATCAAAAACCTCTTTACTTTGCTCTATTTGTAATTCATGATTTTCAAAATCTTTTTCGGCAATAGCTATACGTATTTCTGCTGATAGAATAGATTTTTCTACTTGTTTCAATTCTTCTTTAGCAGTAGTGATTTGAAAATCCCAGTCTTCTTGTCTGCGCTTATAGCCTGCTTTTGTTAACTGCATTGATGAAATATTTCTGTATATCGAACCTACTATTCCAAAACTCAAGCCAACTAGACTGCTAATTTTCTCTAACTTAGCACCACTCGTTGGGGGTTCTATTGTGACCGAAGGAGGTAATCCTGCAGTTATATATTGATTTGGAATTGGTGTTAATGCAGCGGCAATCAATACTTGTGCTTGTTCAGCGTACATAAACAGTTCCGCTTTTTTGGTATTTGACATTGATCTACTTTCTAGATCACTGAGTGTATCTTTTCCTTCATATTCAGCCAATCGGATCTCAATCAATTTTTTACTATGCTGTGTAGAAGCCAAGCCAAGTTTAGCTTCTTCAATAGCCATTTTCTTAAGATTTCGGGTTGCTTTTAAAATATTCTGTTCGTGTAGCTGTCTTAATAAGTTTAGTTCTTCAGTATCTTTTTTCTCTAAGGCAGATAACAACGCACCACCAAGCGCTTTTACTTCACCCGTAAATTCATTCGCCTTTTGTAATAGATAGGTATATCTGTAATGTGGAGTTGGAGCATTCAATTCTTGAAGAACTTCTCCAATATCAATACCCATTGCAGTTGCTCTAACTAATAAAGCAGGATCTATTGGCGGTTGGAATAAAGGCAACTCTCTTATCTGACCTTCAATATTCATGCAATGACGAATTTTGAACAATCTATCTTCTGCTCTATTCCAAAGTTCTTGAAGTTTTGGATTATCTGGAATGCAAAAAAGTAAATCTGGTAATTGGTAGCGTTCGTTATTCGTTTCTTTACAGCAAATTATTGGGCTATATGCAGGTATTTCATTCTCAATATTCAGTACTGCATTTGAGAAATCATCTAGCCCATCTTTAATGGTGTCAAAAGAGTCCACAATAACATTGGCAGGTTTATTCAAAGTCTTTGGTCTATTGCCCAATAGTTCGCCCGCCAAAATATATAAATTAGTGGCTTCATTAATAGCTTCAATACTGTCCTGTCTAAATAATGAATCGCCCCATTCTATTAACACATCTATGTATTCACAAACTGTCCAAAGCATATAGGCTCTGTGCCTCATTTCTGCAATTTTATGAGGCTCAAAAGGATTGTCCTTCCATCGTTTTATCTGTGCCTTCAGCGCTTCTCGTTTTTTCTCTTGTTCAGGATTTAATCCAGTTGCACCAAGCAAATGCATTAAATTCTGAATAGAGTTCTCACTTACATCTTTGAGAAATGGTTTTATCATCCAAAAACGCTTGTCGTTTAAGGCAGTATCTCTATTGGTTGGATCAAAAATAAATTGTAACCATTTAATAGCATCGGCAAATTGTCCATTATTTTTAAGTTGCTTTGCAATAAGTGATGGGGCATGAAAAAATATTTCCCAATTGTATTTTTGGTAAGCTCCAAAATAACTAAAGTCAAATTCATCAATAGGGAAAGGGTAATTTATCTGTTGTAGAATTGGCAGGTATTGATGTATAAAATAGTTGTTATGCTGAGCCTGTCTTCTTAGTTGGTTATTTGGATTGCGTGAGGACAGTAAGCCTTTTATTCCATATTGATTAAACTCACCCAACATTAAACAAGCATAAGGATGCTCATGTGGTTGTACATAATATTTTGAAAGCACATTTCTTTGTTCAGTCGTATACCATGTAGTTGCTCCGTTACTAAAAACAGGAATTTTAACACACTTCTGTTCAATTCTTTTCTCAAAAAATAAGGTGTGTATATTATCTTTTAGAAAAAAAGGCATTTCGAAAGTTGCGTGTTTAAATTGATGCGGGTACGTTAAATGGTAGATGCTATTTGTTTTATGTAATATTTTAATGCTTCCATGACTGTGCGTAATTTCCTTTTTCACATAAAGTCCTCCTACTGGGTACATATCTTCTTCGTTATCCTTACCTTCAATCATTAATTGACCATCTGGCAATGTGTTATAAGGGCGCGCCAAAAATCGTTTGCCATTTGTTAAATCATCAAATATGACTTCCTCTATTACAGGCGGAATTATTTCTAAGCGATCATCACAGGCACTAATTTTAAACGAATCTTCATAGGCGAGTTCTGTATATCCATCGTGATAATCATCAAAACGATCATCAAAATCTCTTCTGATATGAATTATTAATTCACCAGAATCCTTTCTGTTTTCTGCCCAGAAGAAGAATTTATTCTTATTCATACTTACTGGCGCATAATCAAAAAAAGTATCATTACCCCATACAAGAGAGCCGTTATGGATTTCGTTTGAACCTACATCTTGACCTAGTTTATATCTAAGGTTATTGAAACATCCTTTACCCGCAAGATGACCTGCCAAAACATGACCTTCTAAAATTCTCTTCGAACTCCATTTACCAAATT
Source organism: Kordia antarctica (assembly GCF_009901525.1). Classification (NCBI taxonomy): domain Bacteria; kingdom Pseudomonadati; phylum Bacteroidota; class Flavobacteriia; order Flavobacteriales; family Flavobacteriaceae; genus Kordia; species Kordia antarctica. Next base: position 4,742,474 of record NZ_CP019288.1, on the reverse strand, counting down.
CTAGTTTAGAGTAACACATTCTTATTTCGAAATAAGGGGCGTTATCTTCGCCTATTTTAATTTTTCTATGCTCTTTTTCAATGAACATAGGCCAGTACAGGTGCAGCTTTCTATTATGAAATACAAGTATAATATGGTCTCCATCTATATCTATCTCTAATTTTTCCCAAGCTGTCCAATATTTATCGGAATCTCTTTTTCTGTAATAATATTCATGGGGAGTACTAAATGTTCTGCCAACTACGTGCAACGCACCTGGATCTGGATCGCCATTATAATCTACTTCTAAATACGTGCCTCTAATGTCTAAACGAGCTACTTTATTAAGGTTAGTTAAATAGCGTTGCATTGCTTTTTCGGCATTCTCGTCATTAATTTCATTTTGTAACAAAAGATCTTCCAACTCTTCGAAGAATTCACTTTTATCTAAACGTAATTCGGGTTCTATCCAATTTTCAGGATAGAGAAATACTTTTCTATTGGCTTCCCATACGCGATAATTTTTACGCCATTTCCATTCTTGTTTATTGTCCTCATTTGGGCAAACTTCAGGTTCTAGCCCCATCAATGCTTTGTGTATTAGTAATTGTACTCCTGAAATAGCTAATTTGATTCGTGAAGTCTTCATACAAGCTTCCATCTCTGGATCTAATAGAAAGTGTCCATAAATATCATTTTCATTATCATAAGACTTATTATGAATGTAATATGCAACTAATGCATCACGCAACTTGGTGCGGAATTTATTATGGATAGGCGTTATTATTTTAGGCCATTGCTCATCGGTATATTTAGACTTTAATAAGGTATATATTTCTGCTTTTTCATCTCCAATAGTTATTGGGTTATTGCCACTCACTTTAAAATCATCCCAAACCCAAGACCATATTGTTGGTATAGAGATTGCTATTTCATTTTCAAATTTTAAAAGCTTGAATGTTGAAGTCAAAGTTTCAATTAAATCTTTTGGGTTTATTGCCAAACATTGCGCTCGCAAATAAGCATCTTTGAATTGTTGATTTGTGACTTCTAAATTGTCAAGTAATGATAAGTCGGTATAACAAGTATCAAGAATAATATTCAAATTTGCCGCACTTGGTATTCCTGTAAGTATGTTTAGCGCTTCTATTTGAGTAAACAGGCTTTGATAATCAATACTAAAAGTATTTTTGATAGCTGTTAGCTTTTTAAGCCATAGTATATGGAAGAAATTGTGAGTAGAAAAGTCATTTCCTAACCAAAATAAAGCATCAGTTACAGGTAATGAATAGCTGTTATTGGCGTAGCTATCAAATAGCGCGTGAAGTCCGTTATCACCTAATTCAAAACCTTTAGTGTATAAGCCAATTCGATATAAATACCTGAATATAGGAGTAAACACTATATCGCTTCCACTAATCCAATCTGTTTTAGCGATACTATTGGCAAGACAAGACACATACCATTTATTATCTTCATAATCCAATATATCTTCAAAGAGTTTATATTCAATTTCCAACTCGTGTGCGAGTAGTTGGTATAATTCATCTTTTAGGTTTGGAACATTACCGACATAGGTAGGTAAAGTGGCAAAGTCATTTGCTAGGGTATCATACGCTTTTGAATGTTCCGTATAAATAGCACTTATTTTTGATGCTAGGTTCTCCCAAACTGTTTTACATATTTCTTCAAAAATTACATTCGTTGCTTTATCATTTTGCAATTCAAAGAAAGCAGTTCCAGTATAAGAATCTGCCAATTTTTCTATAGATAAACCAATGTTTCTAGTATCATTAAGTTGTGATACATAATAAAATACTTCTGCTGGAGCATTTGGAAAACCATCAAATGGACTCCCAAATAATTTAAAACTAGCTAACAATTCCTGAATACTTAATTTAAGAGTTTTAGCTAGTGATGCATGTATGTGATAGAATTGTAATTCTGTTGTTTTAAGTTTGGGATCTCCTGCGCCATACCAATAGGTATTTAATAAATAGATATCACCATCTTGAAGTCCTAAACTTTGATTGATCCATTCTTTTTGCTCATTGCTCAAAGCTTTAACTGTTGTCGTATTTGCGGAACTATTTAAGAAAACTGGATCAAAAAATGCTATTCGATTGGCTGAGAAACTTGGCTTTCTATAGACATTATTGTAATAAGTGCTCCAATCGAAAGACGAAGTAGGAGCGAAAGGATCAAGGCTAAACCAGACTAATATTTCATCTAGGTTAAGTACATATTTTTGTGAAAGGTCAATTATGCTTGTTAGATTAATAAGAGAAGCTTCATTAATATCCGTGCTATTGTACGTATAGATCGCTCTATCTAGTTGCTCGGTAGTAAGACCACTTAAATTTCGTAATCGCAGAAAACGAACAAAGCGATGCACTAAGGCATCATCATCTTCCCAAGTAGAACTTATTTCAAATTCATCCCAGTCGCAGCCTTCAAAATCTACATCTAATGGTAAAAGCGTTGTTTTATTGGATACAAATTTGGTTTCATATATTTGTTGAAAATCTTCTTTCTCTATTTCGAAGAATCGAAGGAAGTAATCTAAGTTTTTTTCTGAATTGTTTTTATTAAAATGGATCTCCCAAAAGTTGGTTGTAGGGCTCACTTGTTTTAAAAATTCATACGTGGTAGTATCAATCCCTAAAAATGCTTTGCTCCACGCTACTGTATGATGATTAGCATACTGATTTGTGCTAAAAATTTTTATAAGCTCAGCTTGAGATGTACCCAACTCGTTTAAGTACGACCGACTCTCTGTCCAATTAATATCATAAGGCAAGTTAATTGGGCAGAGTGTGTTTTTGAGTTTAGCCTTAGCGTTATTAAAACTAATGTGGTTAATATGCTCTGGCTCCATTAACAACCTGTCAGTTTCCCAAGTAGTTTGCAAATCTTTTAATAGCGTAGCGTCTGGTATACTATCCAAATGAGAAAGCAATACCTCATTCACTAAATCTATATAGGGCAAAACGGTATTCGAGTTTTTACAGTTGAGTTGAATATATTTTATATCGGGTCTTCTTCTGTCTAATTCCGTAAAACCACTAATGGATGATTGTTGGCAACTTATGTCACTTTTAAGCCATTGCAACATATCGGTAAGATAGGCTGCAGGACTGTAAACCGATTGGCAATGTTTGCAGCTGCATTTATCTAAGCTGCCAAAAAGGGTTTCCATATCTGGCAAACCACTTAACGCTTCTTGAGTGTTTATATTGTTTTGTAGTATAGCAGGCATAAAAGAACCTACTCTGTCGTATTGTAAATATTGACGCACAAATTCTTTGGCAGTATCATAAAACGCTTGAGCTCTACACCAAACTCCTCTAATTTCCCATTCATGAAAGTGATATTCTTGCATAACTTTGGTAAATTCAAATTTACCGAATCGGCTGATTTTCATTCCAGAAGACAAATTTTCTTTAAATAAGGCTTCAACAATATGTAAATTTTCTACACCATCGGCTAGTTTGATGGTTCGTTGCAATTCTTGAAGATTTTTATAATCTTTCTCTGATACTTTTTCTGGAGAACGATCATTAGCTTTGATAGAGAAATGCCGACTAACTGCCTGATTTTGAATATCGAAATTAGGGTTTCTTCTTAAAATACGATAAAAATCATCCTTATTAGGTAGGTTACTTTGGTTGAGCTGAGTAACTAATTTTTCTGTTGGAAACAGATTGGTTAATGTACTAAAAAGATCATAGGCGTAACTACGAATTGGTTCTTTGTTATCGTCGTATTCAGTTGGGTGTTTTATGGAACTAGGTACAGCTTGAATAAGCGCTGCCCAATGGTCTTGTGTGTATTTTAATAAGGTAGTTTTGTCCCACTCATTTTCTCTAAGATTAGGAATAATTAAAGCTAATAATGGCGTAAAATTTCGTATTCGATTATCCCAATCAACTACATGTTTTAAGTCAGTGATATCAAATTTGACAGAGTATTTTTTTTTGAAATCTTGAGCATTTTTTTTTAACTCCTTAATAATGGTTTCATTTGAATTTGACTCACTATTTAATAAATTACTTAAACCATTCTGTTCTAGGCTCAAATTGAGCAGATTGCTTTTTGTCTGCGCATCGTATGAGCTTAAATATATCAGTTTGGCATCGTAATATAAATCATCATACGCTGCTTGTAGTAAAATAGCGTCTCGTAAATAGCCCAATCCATCTAACAGCACACGTTGGCTACTTATAGGAATTGCAACCCACTTTTTAGCAAGTACATTCTCTATCTTTTCAGCAAGTTGATTTATAGAAAGACTAATGCCTTGTTTCCAATGAGAGACGCCCTCTTTTGCTAGAGCAAATAATATGGATTGACATGTTTTAAATTCATCTAAAAGATTTTCGAGTTTGTGAAAAGCTTTTTGAAAATAATCTTTGTCTGCATCTTTTTTTCCTTCATAGATTATTAAATATTTTTTTACGACAACCTTCCATTCTTCATGCCAAACCATTGCTAATTGTAATGCACGTAAATCTGTTATATCTTGCTTAGATAAGGAAGATAGTTGTTGCAGTTGCTCCTCATTTAAATTTATTATATATAAATCACCTAAATGTGGTTGTACTTGGGCTTGCAAATAAGGAAGCAATATTTCGTATTTTTTAGGATCAAAATAAAAACTTAAATCATGGGTTTTCCCAGCAAAGAGTTTAGCACTGGCGTTTATGAGTTCTTTTTTATTGCCTGCTTTATACACCAGTTTTACAAGATATTGCACTGCGATATCTCCTTCTTCTAGCTCTATTTTAAAATTGCCTTTTGTATCAAAAGGAATATCTTTAATTTTTTGGGCTGCACTTAACGTACATGCATATAATTCTAAGCATAAGAATTTAAGGTACTTTGTTAAATCTGTATTGCTTGGATGGTTTATTATTCCTTGGATTATTGTTTTCATGGTTTTAAATTTTTGTTTGTATAGCTTGTTGATAATAAAGATAAATGTGCAAGATTTATGTATGATACAGTTAGCATCGATTTAAAATTTAAAATTTATAATAATTACGGGTGCTCCATAAGGCTTAAATGGAATTAAGTTTGTTTCAGGTAAATTATTTTGTTTTAATGGATTTGTATTTATAAATCCTATACCTATTGATAAATTTTTTTGAGCCCTAGCAGTAAAAATATTAGTTACTGGAGATTGACTTAATGAGAATACTAAAGGGTTTTTTTTCTTTTCAGCTTGAAGTTTTAAATACTGTTTTGTTTTTTTATATGATTCATTACTGCTTAAATCCATATTAAAGACGGAAAGTGGTTTTAGAATACCTGCATAAGGATTTTTTTTATTTAAATTATCTAAATGTAAATCTATATTCTTAGAGGTATTTCCTTCATATCTCGTTTCGAGGTTTGACTTTGGTAAAGTAATAGGGTACCCATTTGACCTTATAAATGGCCATGGTTGTGGTGGATTCATTTCTGGCCCTTTTTCCAAAAGATTAGCTGAATTATGCCAAAAATCAGGGCCATCTCCTTTGCCAATAATACCTTGAAAAATCGAAGCTATTCCAAAAAGAATATGAAGTGGAAAATAAAACGGTCCTAATACTTCACCTTGATATGTATGCTGTTCTTCATGTTCGGATTCATCATATTCTGCTCCTGGACCTAAATATTTCCCATATACAATTGTATTGCCAAAAGTTAATGCTCCATATTTTGACATCAATGGATTATTGGTAAATTCAATAGCATTTCTTTCCTTGCTTATCTTGATTTCTGAATCACCACCTGCAATTTTACTAATTACGTGACCTATTAAACCATATGTTAAACCAATAATTGTATTTGGGCTAGACCAAATCTTACCCAAAATTCCAGTTATTTTATTAAGAAAACTTTTTCCTGCGGGCCTCACATCTTCTGCATCAATTTCTTCATTCTCAACGGGTATTCTATCACCCATTAATCCTGGAGATTGCCTATCTAACTTTTCTAATCCTTCAATCTCACTTGAACTTTGCATCCCATTCTCATCCCTCAACATCACCGGATTACTCAAACTATATTGGTACAAACAAGGACCATCCACCATACCTGCTGGGTCAACGGAGAGCCACCTTCCTAGCCAAGGCATATAGTAGCGAGCAGAGTGGTACGAGAGTCCGCTTTCTTCATCTCGTTCTTTGCCTGTATAACGGTAGCGTTTTTGGCTTATGGTAGTGCTTTTCCAATAGTAGGCTGTAGTGCCATACGGGTGATATTCTTCGTAGCTTATGATATTGCCATCGCTATCTAATTCTATACCCACAGAGCCAAGGTGGTTACTTAATTGGTATCTATATACTGGTTTATTTAGTGTAGAATTTAGTGAAGTGCCTTTCGTCAAGGTTTCTACGATGCATATTCTTCCTGTGTCATCTGCTATATGTAATGTGGTTCGTTCTTTATCTATTTGGTTGTTTTTATATTCTCTATATACTTCATAGTTACCAAGGTAAATGCGTTCTTTTGTCGTGTTTATTCCAGTTATTACAACTTTTCTTAAGCGTTCACCTCCTGCATCGTAACGATAATGGGCTATTTTACTATCAGCAAAAACCATTTTGGTAGGTTGGTTTTCAAAGTTCCATTCTATGGGGAAAATGTGATTTGAGAGTTGTTCAATGTTTCCTGCTATATCGTAAGTGTAAGTAGTTGTGGTACTCCCAATTTTTGTAGTAACTAGACGATTATTTCCAGTTTGATAAATGTAATCTCTTGTATATGGAGTTTCTCCTTTATGCTCCCATTTTAGAATATTCCCTACCGAATCATAGGTGTATGATTGTTTGTATGTTTGTAACGCATTAGTATCGTTAGGTGCTGCATTGTTGTATGGAATTGCACCGTTTTTAGCTTCAGGAATTCTTAGTTGTTCTCCTGTATTTTGCCCTATATGTTCTCGTCCTGTAGCTTCAATTAGTCGATTTAAACCATCGTATACAAATTGTTGTTTGGGTTCAACCACTTGATTTGTAAAAAAAATAGTTTGTTGGGCAGTATCATTTATTTCTACAATATTACCAATGGCATCGTAGGTGTAATCTATATTTTGAATTACTTCGCCATTCAAGTGCGCATCTTTCTGAGAATGGATATTAGTTAAGCGATAGCTCAATATGTCGTAAGTATATTTTGTACGAATCTTATTTCCATACTTTATACCAAGGCGTTGTCCTTTTTCGTTGTAGGCTATTTTTTCAACTTGAGTGGTTTCATTTTGATCTACTATTTTGCTTTTTACTGAGTATAAAGCGCCGCCTTCATCATAGATGTTTTCTGTAATGCTTTCGTCTGGGGCTGTACTTTTGGTAGGTCTGCCCAGCGCATCATATTGTATAGACGTAGTGAAAATATCTTCTGGATTTAGAGATAAAACAGGTAAAGCTTTTAATGGTCGTAGTACAGAAGGTCTATCATCCAAACCTGTCCAATTTCCCTCTTCCAAATAATCCTCAAAAATATAGCGTGTGCTTTTTAGAGGCGCACCTTTAAAATCATATTCGTTGACTTCTGTAATGCCAGCTTGGTCGTAGCTTTTCCAAACTTGCCCACGCATATTGTGAGTTTCAGGAGTTGCAGAAAAATTTTCTCCGTAAACGGTGGCTTCTTTTATGATTTCATCGGGCGTATTGGCTTCTAGTAACCACAAGTATTTAGGTCTTCGAAATTGGTCGTATTCCATTCGGGTTCTATGCTCATTAGGAATCCAAGTAATAGCTGGTTGATTATCTATGGTCATGATGGCATAGCTAGTACCTGCATCATTACTTATACTTTTGAGTGGTCTACCTACTAAATCATAAACCACTTCGGAAGCAGTATTTCCATTGGCATCGATTACTTGAAGTTGATTGCCTACCGTATCTAATATTACTTTGGTTGTGTCAATACTACCCAAATTATTGGTTTTTGTTAGTACGGGTCTGCCTAGTACATCTATAATCTGAATGCTTGGAGTTTCTGCATGAAGCAAAGAAAGTTGGGCAGCTCTTTCCTCAGCTACCGTTCCATTTACCATGTTTATGTACCATTTATTTGTTATGAATATCGTATCATTTGCATCATAGGTTTTTGACTGCCAAGGCGTAAATTCTACTTTAGTAAAAGTACCATCTGGCATATCTGTTTGATACACTCTGCCTATGGCATCGTAATGAATAAATGGAGAAACTCCCCAAAGGACTAGTTCGTCTTCATTTTCATATTCACGGTTAGTACTAAAATAGGGTTCGTATTGTTTTACGGCTTGTCCTTTATTATCGTAAATGGTTCTACCGCTTCCAAGCCAACGTGGATCTGAAAGCACTATGGTTTGTAAATTACCATTTGTATCAACATACTTGGCTTCACCTGGAGCCACTTTTGCTTTTGTTTGTAACTCTTGTCCGAAGCCATCGCTGTATACTCTTGCTTCCATCCATCGGCTTTCATCTCCAGATGTTAAATCGTTGTGATGTGTTTCTCTAGAATAAGAATGTATAAAATTTGGTTTGCCTTCTTTATAAAATCTGTCATGGTGATATTCAATGATACTTGTTTCCGTATCGCTTGGCGAATGAATATTCCGTGCATTTTCTCTGTCAAGAACATCTCCTACATTATCATTCACTTTTCCCATTACGGCAGTTCGGATCACTCTACCAAAACCATCATACGCAACTTTTTGTCTATTGCCATTAGGATCGGTAATAAGTAAGGGTTGAAGAATTCTATAATCGTATTCGGCTGTTATTTCATTATCTAAAGGGTCTTTTACTTTAATGGGTAATAAACCTATGTCATCAAAAGTGACTTCACTTATATTTCCCCAAGTGTCTTTTACTTTGGTTGTGGTATAAAAATTAGTTGGGTCGTATTGTGCAAAGCCTCCTGTAACCCACCAGCCAGAAATTGATTCTGTTTTCAGTGGATCATTATCTACTTTAGTTGGGTGAGTTTCTTCTAAATAGTTTTCTCTCTGCAAGAATCCAAGAGTACCTGTGACTTCATTATTAAAATCGGTTGGATTTGGAAAAAGACCATCATAAGCTTGGTCAAGAATTTTCTCTGTAAATATGAGTTGATAAGTTCCGTAAGGCAATATAAGAGGTTGAACTTCTCCAAAAGTTAATTTATCTGGCGATAGACTTTGGACTTGTGTATCATCATCGTCACGATAATAATTTACTTGAGCCGAAAGCAGTTTTTTAGTGGCTGTTGGAATATCTCTTCTTAAATCATCTCTATCAAAAAATGGAGGATAGGCTTGGCTTTGCGTTAGAGATTCTATTTCATAGGCTTTTGCAGAAAGCGGAACGCCTTTTACATACCAATTGGAATACGTATCTTTTTGATTGAATACTTCATTTTCGGTGTAAATTATTTTGAGTTGATATTGTTCTGAACAATGGTCAGGATCAGTTTCGACACCATAAAGTCTTGGATAAGCAATGGAAGCCGATTTTATAACATTGCCAAAATCATCAATCTCTAAAGTCAATTCATGAGCTAATCGAGGATCTTTTGGGTTTCGGTCATACGTAGCCGTTACTTTTTCTAAAGGTAAACTGATATAAACAGCGTATCTGTTTGATATGTCATTGAGTTTTATCGGTTGCAATTGTTTTACCTGAAAACGTGCTTCTGTTACTACATAAGGATTGTCTTTTAAATCTGAATCATCTTCTGTAAAAACTTCTGATCTTAATAATTGCCCGCGCAATGCTCTTTTGGCTTCTTGTATTTCTTGAGCTGTCCAATTATCATCATTCAGCAATTCAGAATCAGCTAAAAAAGTTTCTTTGTTTTCTTGTTTCCAATATTCACTTTTGTATTGTTCTTCTAAATCAATTTCTTTTTCCCAAGCTCCTGTATGAAACCAAGATTTGGTGCAAATGCGTGGCTTATCATAAATAACATCTGGATTCATTTTGTCAGGATTTTTGAAAGACTCATCATCCCATTGTTCTACAAAACCAAAACCTCTAAATTCTCTTTCAGCTCTGTCATAGTATCCGTGGTGATAGGCATATTCTGTTACAAATCTGTGTTTTGTAATTAAATCTTCAACTTCTGTTTTATGCACTACATGAACAGGAAAAGGGAGTTTGGTAATCCAAGGGTTGCCTTCTCGTTCATCTTTTAGATAGAAATAGGTGGAAGGTTTATATTCTGAACGCGTTACACTTCCCATATTATTCCGAATCTCGGTAAGCAAATATGGCTTCGTGCTGTTCATTATATCTATGTACTTCCAAGGTGAAAGCGCATCTGAAGCTAGTGGACTAGACCATACCAAACAGGCGGTGCCATTTCCTAATAAATCGATTAGACTAACCGTAGTTTGCTTATGAGTTGATGGAAAGTTTTTGATTTCAATAGCATCTGAAAAACCATTACCAGAATGGTTGAGCCAATAGTAGGTATTGTGTCCCGCTAGGTACAAAATATCTGTTGTTCCTGAGCCATCAATATCTGCTAAGCGTAAGTTTTGTGGATGAAAAACATCAGGAGCTTCAAAATATGGAGCGTTATCCATGATTACTTTTTCACCAAAGTTTCCATAACCAAGGTTGGGCCAATAGCAAATTTCAGTACAACGAATACGTACAATATCACTTAAGCCATCGCCCGTCATATCATTTAAGAAAATGCCTTCTAAATCATTTTGAAACAATCTTGCAGGCCCTAAATTTTCATCTGTTCCTGTATAGTTTCGTTGTTCTTGATCGAAACCTTTTTCGCCATTATTGGGATACCATTTTAAAAGCTCGTCACGAAGAATGAGTATTTCAGGACGACCGTCACCATTTAAATCTACATAACGAATATCGGGATCGGATAAATCTATATTCACGCGTTGGTCATAATTTCTAAATGGTGACCAAGAACCGTCATCGTCTCTTTTGCTATAACCGCCATTGCTTCCTTGACGACTTAGGTGTAATTGCCCGTTAGATTCTATATTGCTCAGTTGCGTTCCGCCAGAAAGATTGCTCCAGTTGGGTTTTTCGCTTACTGTTTTTAGTCTATCAAATTTACCTTCACCTAAATTCCTTCTATAATGCCAAGCTCCAGCCGTTTCTATTAGCACACCATTTAAGCCTTCAGCATTTAAGTCGGTGAACTGATAATTACCACTTAAACCTTGTGGCGTATTTCTAGCGTTAGCAGCATCTATTTCTTTTGGTGTATCGTTTACATTAGCTTTAGAATAGGTGAATTCCAAAGGTGGCATCTCATTCTTGATATAAACCTTTACTACTTTGTCATATTCATAAGCGACCTTAGAAATTGAATTTACTTGTGTAATATTTTGATTTTCATCATAATTAATATCGGTACTTTGAATAAGTCGTTCTTTTCCAATGCCATATTTATCTACGGTTACATTTTCACCTTGAAATGTGTGAAACATTAATACTCTTCGACAAAGTCTTCGTGTCCGAATTTCAAATCCTGCACGGTATTTTGAGAATGCATCTAAGCGATGAGGCCAGGTATTTTGTTCAGCTATTTTAGGATTATCCCAATTGTGTTCTCCATAATCAAATACTACTTTGAATAAGAATTCTAATTTTGATAAGTCAGGTTGTATTTTGGGGTACATTTCTTTATTTCCATAAAGAATGCGTTTTAGATATTTCTGTGGCTGCGTATTGTTTTTTCGTTGAACTTCGGACAAAGTATTGGTTACATTGTCATTATCTTCTTGTTTGTATTCGTACAAAGTGATATTTCCTTTGTTGTCGAATGTTTTACATAATAGCCATGAGAAAATTCGTTTAGGATTTTTCGGATTTGTTATTCTGCTTTCGGGAGTTTCTCCATATATACTAGTTATATTTTCCCCACTAATTGATTTCCAGTAAACATCACCTGTAGTTTTATGTGTCCATTTTTCTATTCTTGCAAATAAGCCTTCTGTTCTTGGACGATATCTAACAATTTCATACTTGTTATTATTACTAGTATACTTTTCTTGTTCCCATTCTTCAGTATCCTTATTATAATTGAACTTCTTAACTAAATCTTCGACACTCGATAGAATAAATGTGTCTGAATCTTGGATGTCATTATATAATGGCAAGTTTCTTTCTGTTTTTCTACTGATAGATGGAACTGCCATACTCCAACCCAACCCGAAAGGACTATTCCCTGAGCCAGAACTATAAGATAGTGAAGGTTGTGGCGCACCACGTCCAGCAGTAACACCAATAGGAACTGAGAAGTTACCTGTACCCGTTGCTGGGTTAGCGGTATATTTTTCACCGATACCTTGAATTGCTCCACCAGATTTAGGAAGTTCTAGCTTTGGAACTAATGAAGGCTGCTGTATACCTTTGGATTTTTCTTCTTTATTAGAGTTATTTGACATTTATTTATAGAAATTAAATAAGTATTATTAATTCTAAAGTTAATTTAATGTTGTTTTTATTTCTCTTACGTTTGGTAATATATGCGTATACGGAATTCTTATTATTTTACACATGTAATACTAATCTTTATTTAATTTAAGTATTTTTATTTAAAGTATTGAAGTTTAATAGCTAAAATTTACGTTTTATCATGAAAATTCTTCATTTTTTGCCTATCTGCAGGAATAACTGGAAGCTTTATTTTAAAAATGATGTGAATCTAAAAAGTATCTAAAGAATAAGAATGCTTCTCAAAAGATGCATTAACTTTTTTAAATCCTCAATAAAAAAGCTTGAACTTTGAAGGTTCGCGGTCACAAAAAATGTAAAAACCTGTAATTTAATAGATTACATATTTTTATTTTTATACCCGAGCGGACAGCATACTTATGATTTTTTAATTTTTAATCATTGGTCTAGTAAGTTTACATCTTTTATTGTTTCATTCTCTTCATAAAGTGTTCTATCAAAGATTCCTCTAGCTCCTGAATTGTCATATATTTCTTGACCATTTTCATCGTAAGTATATTTTATGTAGTAGCTGTTTTGATAACATACGAGTATGGCAAAGTTAAACCCCTAATTATTGAGACAATTAGGCTTAAAGTAAATGTTGATTCATAATGGAATGATATAGATATTTAATTTCTGAACATTTTGACTTTATCTATGTGAGGATCATACCAAGTCTTTTCAAATCCTTCAACTTCTAAATAAACATCATTGTCACGTATATATATAGTAGAACATCGGACGACTTGCCCATTTCTGGGAAAACTTCCAACTGGATAAGCAAAAACATACGATTTATTTTCTTTTTTGAATTTTAACGAAACACTAAAAACATCATCTAAAATCGTCAAATTTCTCTTTTGTTGTCGACTTTTTTCTTTCGCATAGTTATTCGTTAAACTATCTATCGTTATCACATCATCTTTTTCTGTAAAATAGAATGTCGGATTGTGAGCATAAGTACGCCCATGCGGATCATAAAAACTAAATTTATTACCTTCTTCTTTTCCAATATAGATATAATCTAAATCGTTCATGACCATATATTTTTTATATATTGAATCATTAAAAACGCCGCCGTCATAAATATATTTATGTGATCTTGTTGTAAAATAGATAATACTATCATTATTCTGATTCCTTAATATATAGAGCATTTCATGAATTAAACCTCTATCGGCATCGACTCCGTTTGCAAAAATTAGTGCGTTTGGGTTACGATCAGATATTTCATTTTGTAACCTTAATTTAAATGTATAGATGTCATAATGATTTAAATTGATCTTTTCACTTTGTTCAATAATTTGATTGATTGGTATCGATTTACATCCCAAAAACAATACTGCAATTAGTGCTAAATAGTATATTTTTCTCATAATCAATTTGTGAAATTAGAATTTGTATTCAGCCAAAACCCACCTAATCCAAGACGTTTTAAATCGTTCCAAAACTTTCCTTTATTTGGAAAAATATCTGGATGATATGCAGATTGTCCAGTAAAGTGGATATAATCTTGCGGATCTGAATCTGTATTATGAAGCGTTACATGAAGCCCAAAGTTATTTCGAAAACTCGTTAGTGATACCCTAAAACGACTTTTACTATAATAATATGTTTTAGGATTTTTAAAGGGTATAAAGTCAAGTTGAAGCAAGTTTGCAGTATCGAAAGCATATTTTTCATGCCCTGTAAATTTATGAAAGCTTAATTCAATATTATTAAAACTGTGTTGATTGTTAATATGATAGGCAATGACTCCACCACCTGTATAGTAACGGTCTAACCGATCAGTCAACCCAATTTTAGCCCATATTGAACCGTCATTATATGTGTTTAACTGAAATCTTCTATCTATCATTATTCCAGTAAAGCCAACTCGTTGCGGAAGTTCTTTAGTATCTCGTTTGTATTTATCTATAAACCAAATAAAATTAGTTCCTACTGTTAAGGAATGTTGAAAAGGATTTTGAAGTGGATTAGGTGTGAAATCAGAAAAATGATATAAAGGGACAAAACGTTTGTCAAAATTTACGTTTCCTGTGTAATAACCAACAGTTACACTAAAATCTAAAATAAAATCTATTGTAGTACTATTAAGAAAACCTTTCTCATACGAGCTAATTAAATCGCCTCTATTATAGAGAAGTAAACCAGCATGTATTGATGGATAAGCATCAGTATAATCGAACGGATGTGCTCCTGCGCCCCCAACTACAGCAATATTGTAATTGGTATATTTAAAGCTATTAGCAAATCCATTAAAATCTATCGTTGCTTTTATAGCAACTCCATATTGTATATCGTTTATATCATTTGTTTGTGAATATCCCAAAAACATAAATGAAATGAAACAATAAATAAAAATTTGAATTGTTCTCATTTTCTAAAGTTAAGTATAATGATTTAGAGTTGATTACGGTTTTCCGTAAAATGAATTCCTACTACTTCTATTATACCCAAACTTTATTTGCCTTCTGTAGTTTGGTGTTATTAAGGCTAATAATCATTATGAAGCTATTAAAAGTGAAGTATACTCTTTTAAAAACAAGTTAATAGCCTTCAAATCCTCCATCAAAAAGTTCGAACTTTGAAGGTTCGTGGTCACATAAATTGTAAAAGCCTGTAATTTAAAAGATTACAGGTTTTTGTTTTTATACCTGAAATGACAGTATTATAAGTTTTTGATTTAAGAATATAGAAACTGTTAATGATGAACTTAAAAATGTATGCCTGATAGAGCATTCTAGGCACAGAAGCTTTGGTAACTTTTTAACCAATCTAAAAAAGGTAAGCCTTCGGTAAACTGAATATTGCAGAGAATCTTTGAGTGGATTATTTTAGTTAGATGAAAAACTCCAAGAAACAAGAGTGTATGTTTGCCTTGATAGAGATGATGTACTTAGAAGATATCGATCAGAAATATTTTTGTGAGCGTGAAGATATCAAGCTGGCTACTTTAAAATATTGGCTGAAACACTTTCATCTTGAAAAGAAATTAGATCAAGCGGAAATTCATCCTAGAGAAGAACCATCTTGGAGTAAATTCATTCCTATTGAAGTTGATATGCCTATGACTACTTCTGGTTCATCAATTAGAATTGAATATCCAAACGGTGTTCGTCTACATTTAGATACCTGTTTATTAAATCAAAAGACTCTTTGCTCATTAACTCAACTTATATTATGTTTGGACTAGGAATTTCAAACCGTTATCATTTATATTGTCATCCTACGGATATGCGTAAGAGTTTTGATAGCCTAGCAGGTATTATCCAAAAAGAACTCAACGGCTCTGCTCTGGATGGAACTGCGTATATATTTATCAACAAATCACGTGATAAAGTAAAAAATACGAAATGCTCTACAATTAAAAATATTAATTAGAAATACTCTACAATAAAATTTTATTGTATATTTGTGCTCAAGAAATAACAACTTGATACACATTTATGAATAAAAAACTCGGAAATATTGCAGACATTCAGTTTGGCTCATACGATAAGCCAACAAGAGAAGGTGCTGTAAAATATCTGCATGCTGGTCATTTTGACAAGCTCCTAAAGCCAACTAAGTTTGAGGATAGTTTTATTGAACTTGATGATAAGAATGAAAAATTCTTATTAGAGGAAAGTGATGTTATCTTAGCTGGTAAAGGTCATCGTACATTTGCTTGGGCTTATGATTCTGCTTTTGGCAAGGCTGTTCCTTCTTCCCTATTCTTTATTATCAAAGCAAACTCCAAAGAGGTTTTAAGCTCATATTTAGCGCATTATCTCAATTCAGAAAAAGTACAATATAATTTAAAGCTCATAGGTGCTGGCGCTACTATAACCTCTATTCCAAAAAAAGAGTTAGAACAAATAACAATTGCTATTCCTTCAATAGAAGAACAACAACGCATAGTGAACCTCATAGAACTTATGGATAAGGAAGTGAGATTAACACAAGAACTTTTAAAGAAACGAACAGCCTTAAAGCAAGGTGTGGTCAACAAATTAATTAATAATCAAATGAAAATTTAAGACATAAAAAAAAGCCTTAAAAAGTTAGTCCCTTTTTAAGACTCAATGTAAGTATCGTTTATCTCAGTGGCTTGTCACCGAACTGATGTTAACAATGTTTGTGATAAAACAAAAGTATACTTTACAATTGACAAATCAAAACACCGATTTGTTTAGACTCGGCAAGCCTGTTCTACTCCGTAAAAAGATTGAACATTTTTTTAAAAAAAAGTATACGCAATGGCAGATACAAGACACGTAGTTCCAAACTCAGAAGGTGGTTGGGACTCAAAAAAAGGAGGAGCTAGTAGAGCTTCAAAACATTTTGACACCAAAGCTGAGGCTGAAAAGTACAGCAGGAATTTATCAAGAAATGAAGGTTCAGAATTATTCATCCACGGTAAAGATGGTAAAATTCAAAGAAAGGATTCACATGGAAATGACCCTTATCCTCCAATTGGTTAACTATTAATTAAAAAAGGAAGAGTGATACTAACGTCTTACTCTTCCTTTTTAAAAAAAAATACTAATGAGTAAACTAACACAAGAAGAAATTAACAATAAAGTCTGGGCAGCTTGCGACACTTTTAGAGGGACAATAGATGCCACACAATACAAAGACTACATTCTTACAATGCTCTTTATTAAATACATAAGCGATGTAAATAAAGAGAAGCGAGAAGGTTATTTAGCTAAGTATGATGGAGACCAAGAGCGTGTAGATCGCGCTATGAAGCATGAACGTTTTAAAATCCCTAAAGAAAGTGCTTTTGAATTTCTATATGAAAAGCGAAATGCCGACAATTTAGGAGAGCTTATAAATATTGCTTTAGAAAACATTGAAGATGCCAACCGTTCTAAGCTAGAAAAGGTATTTAGAAACATTGATTATAACTCAGAACCTAATTTAGGACAAACCAAAGACCGTAATCGCAGATTAAAGAATCTTTTAGGAGATTTTGTAGATCTTGATATGCGACCGTCTAATTTAGAAGGTAATGATATAATTGGTGATGCTTATGAATTCTTAATAGATAGATTTGCTTCAGACGCTGGTAAAAAGGCAGGAGAATTTTATACTCCTAAAAATGTATCTGTACTACTTGCTAAGTTAGTAGAAGCAAAAGCTGGTGACCGTGTATGCGACCCAACTTGTGGTTCTGGCTCATTGCTATTAAAGGTTGCAAATGAAATAGGTAGTAAAAATGTATCGCTTAATGGTCAAGAAGTAAATGGTAGTACGTGGGCTTTAGCACGTATGAACATGTTTCTACACGAGATGGACAATGCTACTATAGAATGGGGCGACACATTAAACAATCCATTATTAAAGGAAAATGATGCTTTAATGAAGTTTGATATTGTCGTTGCAAATCCTCCGTTCTCTTTAGATAAATGGGGAGCAGACAATGCTGGCGCAGACAGATACAATCGTTTTCACAGAGGTGTACCTCCTAAGAGTAAAGGTGATTATGCATTTATAACGCATATGTTAGAAACTTTAAACGAAACGGGAAAAGCTGGTGTGGTTTTACCTCACGGTGTATTGTTTAGGGGTAGTAGTGAGGGGAAAATTAGAACCCAACTTATTAAAGAAAACCTTTTAAAAGCAGTCATAGGATTACCACCTAACTTATTTTTTGGAACAGGTATTCCTGCAACCATTTTAATTTTTGACAAAAGCAGACAAAACCCAAAAACAGAAAAAGAAAAAGAAGTCCTTTTCATTGATGCGAGTAATGAGTTTGATAGTGCGAAAAATCAGAATAAGTTAGATGAAGAGACTCATATAAAAAAAATACTAGAAACCTATATAGGTTGGAAAACCATAGATAAGTATAGCTACGTTGCAAAACTCAGTGATATAGAAGAGAATGACTATAACCTCAACATACCACGTTACGTAGATACTTTTGAAGAAGAAGAGCCTATAGATATCAAAGCAACCCAAGAAGATATTAAAACCTTGAAGCAACAAATTGATGAGGTAGAAAATGAGCTAGCGCAACATTTAGCTGAATTAGGCTTTTAATATGGAAAACAAATCAATCATTGAGGAGGTAAAAGAAAACATTTGTGAAGAGTGTAAAGGCTGTGTAGTCTATGCCAAAGATGAAAACGGAAAGAAATATAGAATTAATGCAAACTATTGCAACAACGGCTCGGGTTATATTGAATTAGACCTATACGATGATAAAGGCGATTATTTAGAAACCTGTAAGCTCAAAGATTTTACGGACTCTTGTGACTTACCTTTTAAACTAGTTGTTGATAGTGAACCTGATTGTGGATGTTTATGATTTTAGAGAAAGAAAATAAAGTAGGGTATAAGAAAACTAAACTTGGGTGGATACCCGAAGATTGGAAAATTAAGACAATTTCTCAATTAGCAGAAGTTGACAAGGATTCTTTAAAATCGTCAACTGATGCTGACTACAAGTTTGAATATATTTCCTTGTCTGATGTGAATAAGGGTATCCTTAGTGTCAAACTAGATGTTTATAAATATAAAAACGCTCCTTCTAGAGCTAGAAGAATTGTAAAAAAGCATAGTATTTTAATGGCAACTGTTAGACCAAATCTAAAGTCATTTTGTTTTATTAACGAGGAGGTCAAAGACACTATAGCTTCAACAGGTTTTGCTGTAATTAATACTAAAGAAAATACGGAAAGTGGTTATTTATATCAATTCTTATTTAGTGCTAACTATGAAAGTCAAATTTATGCTTTAGTCGTTGGGTCTAATTATCCTGCAATAAATTCATCTGATGTCAAAAGTATAAAAGTCCCTACACCTCCATTCAATGAACAACAAAAAATAGCTTCTATCCTCTCATCTTGGGACACAGCTATTGAAACTACTCAAACCCTTATTGAGAAATTACAAGCTCGTAAAAAGGGTTTGATGCAACAATTGTTGACAGGAAAGTTGAGGCTTGATGGGTTTTTAGATAAATGGGAGGAAAAAGAATTAGGTAATTTTATAAAACAAACATTACGTCCTAAGAACAAACCAAATGATTTGTATTTAGCATTAGGATTAAGAAGCCACGGAAAAGGTATATTCCACAAAGAAAATTTTGACCCTAATTCTATAGCTATGGAAACGCTTTATGAGGTTAAAGAAAATGATTTAGTAGTTAATATCACTTTTGCATGGGAACACGCAATTGCAATAGCTAATAAAATTGATGAAGGAGGATTAGTCTCACACAGGTTTCCCACCTATACTTTTATTGATGGTATTTCAGACTCATTATTTTTTAGATACTATGTATTACAACCGCGATTCAAATATTTGTTAAATGTAATATCTCCAGGAGGAGCAGGACGTAACCGTGTTATGAGTAAAAAGGATTTTCCTAAACTAGTTGTAAAAATACCATCCTTCAAAGAACAGAAAGCAATTAGCTCTGTCTTAGATTCGATAGATAAGGGTATAGTAAATCATCAGAATTATTTAGAACAACTACAAACTCAGAAAAAAGGATTAATGCAGCAGTTGTTAACTGGACAGATTAGAGTAAAATTATAATGGCAGTGAAGAAAATCATAGAAGAAATAGAAAGAGATATCAAAGATATTTTGAGCACAGACTTTTCATATACTAGTACTCAGGCTGTTCCTAATCTAGATGATAGTGCACTAACGTTTGGTAATGCCAAAGAAAAGAAAGCCAAAGTCATAAACACCTGTGTCCTGTTTGTGGATATTAGAGGTTCAGTTTCTTTGACTAAAAAACATCACACAAAAACAATGGGGAGGTTGTATTCGGCGTTTGCGAAAGGTGTAATAAAAGCAGCGCATCATCATAGCGGCTATGTAAGGAATATTATAGGTGACCGTGTTATGGTTGTTTTTCCATCACATAATTGTTATGTAAATGCTGTAAAATGCGCAATCACAATTAATCATATATGCAGTAAAGTTATAGATAACCAATTTACTGGAATAGATTTTAAGTGCGGTATCGGCATAGATTATGGAGAGCTAAAAGTCATTAAAGTAGGAACTCCAAAACTGGGTGTAGAAGCCAATGAAAATAGAGGTCTTGTTTGGACAGGATATCCAGCAAATCTTGCATCTAGACTTACAGATACTGCAAATAAAGTAGTAAAAGAAGACTATTACGAAGTAAAGAGAAATCCTTCCAATTTCGCTAGATTATTTGGAGGAATGGGATTAATTGGTTTAAGTCCATTTGGGGGAACACCTATAAAAAGAGGTGATGAGCCTGAGTACCTAACCACAATTGAAACAGTAGAAATGACACCAGAGAAATTTGCTGACTCTATAAAAACTTCACCAACAGGCAGTGTTTACGTATCGGGAGGTAAATTTATTAGTTTTCAAAAGAAGACCAGGAAAACAGATTATCCTGCTATACTAATTTCAAAAGCAATTTATAATGGATATAAAAATGAGAATTCAACAGGAAACGACATTATAAATAAATGGTGGGAAAATAAAAAATATAACGTTGAGGACGTAACTGACGAGGTATATGGATCTGGTTTAACGTGGAAAATAGATTAAAAGATATGAATAAGGAACTAATAGAAATACTAAATAACACAAAAGAATGGTTAAAGTTTGCAGAAGCTAAGAACGCTATGCTAATAGCTTTTAATGCTGCTTCTATTTATGGAGTTGCCAAGCTTCCCTTTTTGAATAGAACAGAATTCAGTTTTTTTGATGGTTATTTTTCATTTGTTATAATTCTATTAATTATATCTACAGTTACCTGTTTAATTTCATTTGTTCCTCGTCTTAATTTTATACATATAAGTATTACGAATATTAATCAAGAAAGTAATATTTTTTTCTTTGAACATCTACGGAAAAGCACTCCAAAGCAGATTCTAAAATCATTAAAAGAAAAAGGTGTGAAAGAAGAATTTTCAAAAATTGATGAGGATATAGCTAGCCAAATACATTCTCTTTCAAAAGTGACAAGCAATAAATACAGTTTGTTTACAATTGCTGTATGGATAACTGTAACTGCTTATGTAACCGTTCCTTTAGCTGGCATTTTCTGGTTATATAATTATTTTAAATAGACATTATGAGCACACCATCATTTTTAGAAGACCATATATCGCAAATTCCCGCAATTCAATTGCTCATAAGGTTAGGATATAATTACATATCTCCAGAGGAAGCTTTAGCATTAAGAGGAGACAAAAAGTCTCATGTATTATTAGAATCGATAGTAAGAAAGCAACTTAAATCTATTAACACTATTAGTAGAAAAGGTAAGGAATATGAGTTTTCAGACTCTAACATTAATGCAGCAATTATTACATTAAAGGATTTACCTACAAATGAAGGCTTTTTAAATGCAAACGCAGCTTTATATGACCTTATTACTTTAGGGAAAGCTATGGAACAAAGTATTGATGGCGATAAAAAGAGCCATACGCTTCAATATATTGACTGGGAAACACCAGAAAACAATGTTTTTCACGTTAGTGAAGAGTTTAGTGTGCTACGCACAGGACGTGCAGATACCTATAGACCTGACGTTGTACTTTTTATAAATGGTATACCAACGGTCATCATAGAGTGTAAAAGTCCATCCTTAGGTGGTATAAAATCCCCAACTGAACTTGCAATAGAACAAAACATTAGAAACTTCAGCAAAACAGGTATACGCTCATTATATGTTTATTCGCAATTATTAATGAGCATCGCTACAAATGATGGAAGCTATGCAACTACAGGTACAAGCAAAGAGTTTTGGGCTAAATGGAAAGAGCAATTCCCTACTAAAAAAGATGAGGATGAATATTATAGCACGCTAGCTACTTTAAAAAACACACCGCTTTCTGAAGCGCAAAAGGACAAATTGTTTGCAGAGAGAAACTACGGTTTCAACTATGCAAGACGTTATTTTGATGGTATAGAAAAAGAAGATAGAGTACTTACCAAGCAGGACGAATTATTATATAGTCTATGTAGACCAGAACGTATACTTGATATAATTAGAAATTTTACACTTTATGATGAAGGAATAAAAAAAGTAGCGAGATACCAACAGTTTTTTGCTGTGAATGATACGTTAAACCGTGTCTCACATTTTGATAATACTGGTAAAAGACAAGGTGGCGTTATATGGCATACACAAGGAAGTGGAAAATCTTTAACAATGGTGATGCTTGCGCAAATGTTAGCATCAAGTGATAGCATAAAAAACCCAAAAATCTTATTAGTTACAGATAGGATTGATTTGGATGACCAGATATCAGATACTTTTAAAAAATGCCAGAAAGAAGTTGTGCAAGCAAAGACTGGAGCTCATCTTTCTGACCTTTTAGTCGATAAAAGTGATGCTATTATTACTACGATAATCAACAAATTTGAAGCAGCTGTAAAACAGTGTAAAACTCCTTTTTTGTCTCCTGATATATTTGTGATGATTGATGAAGGACATAGAACACAATATGGTACTTTTAATGTTAGTATGAGACGAGTGTTTCCTAATGCATGTTTTCTTGCGTTTACAGGGACTCCATTAATGAAAAAAGAAAAGAGTACCGCAAATAAGTTTGGAGGCTATATAGGCATCCCATACACAGTAAAAAACGCAGTTGATGATGGGGCTGTAGTTCCTTTACTTTATGAAGGAAGACATAATTTAATTACAGTTGACGAAAAACCTATAAATCGTTTCTTTGATAAAGTTTCAGAGCCATTATCCGATTATGGGAGAGCAAATTTAAAAAGGAAATTTAATACGATTAATGAGTTAAATAAAGCTGAAAAAGTGGTGTATGAAAGAGCTTGGGACATTTCAGAACACTACAGAGATTTTTTTCAAACATATCAAGACAAATACAAGCCAAAAGCGCAATTAGTTGCACCGACAATTAAGACTGCACTTCTCTATAAACAGTTTCTTGATGAAGTGGGAATAGTTACTTCTGAGGTAGTTGTAACCCAATCTGACCCAAGAGAAGGAACCGAAGATGGGTTTTATAATGTAAATGAAGAAAAAGAAAGAGAGGACGTTTATTTTCAAGCGATGATTGATAAGTATGGGGATTTAAAACGTTTTGAAAAAAGCATTATTACTCAATTTAAAAAGCGGGAACATCCAGAAATACTTATTGTTGTCGCTAAACTATTAACAGGTTTTGATGCTCCAAATAACACCGTATTATATTTGTGTAGGTCTCTAAAAGAACACACATTACTGCAAGCAGTCGCTAGAGTAAACAGAGTTTATCCTAGTAAGGATTATGGATATATCATTGACTACTATGGTAACCTTGAAAATCTAGATGATGCATTAAGCACATATTCAGGTCTTGCAGATTTTAATGAAGAAGATATAGAATCATCACTTATAAAAATAAATGATGAAGTTAAAAAACTTCCTCAAGCTCACTCTGAACTTTGGGATATTTTCAAAACACTTAAAGATAAAAATCTAGAGCCTACGGCTTATGAAGAGTTATTATCTCCAGAAGATGTTAGGAATAAATTTTACGAAAAACTGAGTCATTTTGCTCGTCTATTAAAGATGGCACTATCATCTCTTGAGTTTATTACCAAAACTGAGGAGAAAAAAGTAAACATGTATAAAAGAGACGCTAAATTCTTTTTAAAACTCCGTGTAGATGTTAAAAGAAGGTATAATGATGACTTGTCTTATCAAGAGTTTGAACCGCAAATCCAAAAACTAATCAATAAGCATATCTCAACCGAAGGAGAGATAATGAAAGTTACAGAATTAGTAAACATTTTTGATAAGGAAGAGCGTGAAGCTGAAATAGAAAAAATAACAGGTAAAGCAGCACAAGCTGACCATATAGCTAGTAGAACCATTAAGGCTATAAACGTTAAAATGCAAGAAGACCCAGTATACTACAAAAAGCTTGCTGATCTAATCAAAGAAACGATTGAATTATATTATCTGAAGCGTATTACAGAAGCTGAATTTCTTAAAAGAGCCAAAGCTCACGAAGATAGTTTCCTTAATGGTAGATCAAATGATGCTCCACCTGAATTAGCAAATAATGATGCTGCGCTCGCTTTTTACAATTTCAGTAAATCCGTATATGATAATTCAGAATTATTAAAAACTACGTTTCACATCGAAACCAGTTTAGCAATAGACAAGACTGTAATGGATAACATTTATTTAAATGGGAATAAAATTATTGAGTGGCATAGGAATGAAGATATCACTGGTAAAATCAACATTGAATTAGGTGATGCTCTTTATGAGCTTTTAAAAAAATTCAATATTGATACTAATTGGGATAAAATTGATAACCTCATAGAAGAGTGTATGAAAGTAGCTATTCTTAAATACAAGTAATCAATATGAAAGACCAAATTAAATATGGAAATACGCTTATTAATTACCAACTTGAATTTGTAAAGCGTAAATCTCTAGCTATAAAAGTACATCCTGACAAGAGCGTAAATGTCATTGCTCCTAAAGGAAGTAATATTGAAAAAATTAGAGAAAAGGTTAGAAAAAAAGCATCTTGGATAGTAAGACAACAAGATTTTTTCTTGTCTTTTCATCCATTAACTCCTGCTAGAAAATTTATTAGTGGAGAAACTCATCTCTACCTTGGAAAACAATACAGGCTAAAATTACATGCAGATTCTAATTCTTCAGTCAAGCTGGCTGGTGGATTTATTAACGTTTGTATTGATAACATTGAAGATAAATCAAGAATTGAAAAATTATTAAACAATTGGTACAAAGAGAAAGCAAATCATCATTTCCAACAATTGTTTCAAGAAAATCTTGCTTTTGCAAAAAGCTTACACAAGAAAGAACCTCAATTAACCTATAGATGGATGAAAAAAAGATGGGGTTCTTGCAACAAGGATGGAAAAATCATTCTTAATTTGGAATTAATTAAAGCTCCAAAAAAATGTATTGAATACGTTATCATACACGAGATATGTCATTTAAAATACTTAAATCATAGCAGCTCTTTCTATAACTTACTCAATAAAGAATATCCAGACTGGAAAACTACAAAAGATAGGCTCGAACGTATTTTGGTTTAAAATCATCCATATTTAATAAAGCTAATTGACTGGAAGATTTACTACTAACTAAAACGCCAACTTAATAGGGCAATCTATAACAGTTTGCAACAAAACAAAAATTGTAGGATTAGAAACAAGAAATTGACTCTCAGCAACTAAGCGCACTTCAAAGAATTGTATCAAATGAATATATTCAAAGTCGTGTTAACATAATAAATGTAAATCAATTGTTTTTAATTATATGTTAGTGAAAAATATGTCATTTTCTTTGTTAAAAATTACAAATACTTGTCTTTACTTATGATAATACACTTGTAATTTATACGTGCATCATTAAGTGAAATTTGATTATTTATTATTATGACAACAATAAATTAGGTTTAAAAAAGCCATGCGTATAACAGGCTGTGTACCGTATGAAATAGCTTTTTTTTAAAGTAGTCATAAAAAAAAAGTGATCTTATTTATTGTTTCTTTTTGATATAGAAAAAAGATTATCGTTATAAATTGTCTCTTTCACGAAATAGCAGAACTAGAATTAATTTACTTGTATCTGTATTTGATCTATTTCATTGTCTTTTCTTCCGCCAATGTGCCACTTAATATATTTGTAATCTCCCTCGCCTATGCGATTTGCTAATTTTTCTTTTTCTATAACCTTATCAATTTCTTTCCAATATTTTTTAGGAGCATGACCAAAAATTAAAAAAGGAGCAGCATAGTTTTCACATTTTAATTTTTCCGTGTCTGGAAAACCATATTTTTTTACAATTTCCAATAGTTTTTCAGTTGTTTTGTAATCAAGTTCTTTTTGTAGAACCATCAAAGAATCTTCTTCAACTTTAGATATTTTCGGTTTAGTGTCAGCAATTTTTCTTGCAATTTTCCCAAACGCTAATTGTTCTTTTTCAGACAGTTTTGCATATTCAGAACGGCTCAAATTATTTACATCCATCAAAGAATCAAGCACCATAAAAAATGGATCTTCCAATTCTTGCATACCTCTATAAAATTGATCTTGTAAGTGTAAGTTTGATAAAACACCACATAATTCAGAATTATTGAGTTTTTCCCCTGTTTTACAAGAAGCTAAAACTAATATTAATAGTATAATTTTTTTCATAGTTTTAATTTTAAAGGGAATTTAATAAAAAATTCCCTTTTTTAAGTTTACGCAACAAGCATCGGTTGTCCCATTGTTCCAACTTTTCCGTTGTCGAAATATATGGTATCTCCATTATCAAGTTTTCCGTTATCATTATCATCAAAATAAGTGTCCTTTCCTGTACCACTTGATGATGTCCAAGTGGTTGTGCATCCACTTCCAAGTACGTTGTGTGCTTCTTTTAACGTTAGTTTTTTTGAATTTAATTTTTGCATGGTAATAAATATTAGTTTGACTTACTCTTTTAAGGCTTTTCAGTATCCGCCTGTAATTTATAATATGTGATAGCTTCTTTTTTTAATGGATTTGTACTCCAATCTTCCCAATCATTCGTATATGGACTATAACCGCACTTTAACGGTTTAGAAAATTCATCTGTTGGATTTTCTTTGTATGCTCTACAATCTGTACAGATATGGCGAAATTCACAGTCTTTACATACTGAAATTTGATCTTTTGTAATGCTCCAAACATTCGTGAACTTTTTATCATTTACAACATCTTTTAATTTAGTATCATGGACTGAACCAAATCCATTCTGCATAGATGGGCAATTTTTGATATTTCCATTTTTATCAATTGATAATTTCTTATTTAAACAGGAATTGTGATTTATACTTTCCGTAAAAGCTTTCATGTTTGCAGCAAAAAATG
Source organism: Kordia antarctica (assembly GCF_009901525.1). Taxonomy (NCBI): domain Bacteria; kingdom Pseudomonadati; phylum Bacteroidota; class Flavobacteriia; order Flavobacteriales; family Flavobacteriaceae; genus Kordia; species Kordia antarctica. The sequence goes on along the minus strand of NZ_CP019288.1, from coordinate 4,715,220 downwards.
TTTGACTAATTTTCCCACAGCATAGTTCACTTTCATAATGCTGTTTTGTGTACATTATATGCGCTTTACTGTTAGTGCTTGGTGCTATGTTTTGATGAGATGGACAATTAAATACTCTTATAAAATCTAAACGTAAAAAATTATGTGTTATGGAAGTGATCCACTTTTCAACGCCTTTGAAAAAAGGTAACAGTAATTCTACTGATTGTATTGATGATTCGTTTTCTTTAAGGAAAGCAAGTATGTTTTCTAATATATCAATTCTAGCTACATTAAAATTTCTTATTTCTAAATGTCTGCAATGCAAATCATCAAGTTGTTTTAAAACTTTTAGTACATCATAACTAGAATTTTTATCAATATCGATAATGCTATTATTGATGATCGCAGGATCAGACCACTTTAAAGATAATGGTGGAAAAATAGCTATCTGTTTTGTAAAGAATATAAACTCATTATCAAACAGAAATTGAAAATACTCGTCAATGATTTCATCAAACTCATTGTTATACTCTTTTTTGATTTCATTGATCGTTTTACCTTCTTGATCTGTTAATATATCATACAAATCATTTGGTATTGTCCGAACATCATTTCGTTGCAAATCGCAAATAGTGCTTCTATTGTGACCTTTAACAATAACGCAGTTTGCAAATAATTTAAAAGGTGTATCAAGTTTCATCAAATGAGAATATTTTTGATATTGGTTTATAAAATTTTTCGGTTTGAATTTTATCAGATACTATTTTCTTGATCGTGATAAACTGTTCTTTTTTTGATTGTTTTATTTGTGATTTTTCTGTGATCGTAGCCTTATGTAAGGTTAAAGGCAATTGTTCTTTTTTTAAGAGTTTCATATTTCCATAAATTCTTTTGCAATTGCTTCTTCTATATAATAATTACAATTCTTTGATAGCCAATCAAATTGACCCATTGGATTCACTTCTAAAAAAACATAACGCCCATCAATTGAGTATATCATATCTATTGAACCTGTATTTAGTTTTACTTTTCGGGTAAAATCTAATAATTGTTTTTTTAGATCGTTGGGTAAATTTATTGGAACACACCTGTTAGGAACTTCATCATTGTAATTTCTATAATCAACTTTTGTTTGTTCATCTTGTTGAGAAAAAATCCCCATTGAAAAAAACGTATCTTCAATAAAAAATATTCGTATCTCAAATTCTTTTTCAATATATCTTTGCGCATAAATAGGCGCAAAATGGTCTTCTAATTCAGCAATTAATTCATGCGTTACTTTGAAAGTTCCTGTTGAATTAATACTTATATCATCCGTTTTGATATTGATAGCATAGCGTAAATCTTTAGATATAATTTGATCGTACTTAGTATGAAAATCAAATAAGTCTTTCTTGCTTGTTGTTACTATTGAATCGGGAATGTTTAAATTACATTCTTTAGCGGCTATTAAGTGATCTAACTTATAATTTTCTATTTCGCTTATATATGAACCAATATATTTTTTAGTCGCCTTTAGATTCGTTTCTATCGACTTAACAAGACTATCTTCTTCTTTTTTGAGATATGAAGTTACTTTACCTAAATCGTTTAATGAATTGGGTAAATTTCTTAATCTTCCTCGTCTATGCCAAACTCCTGTAATAGCTTCTAAGTTTACGTCATTTATGGTTAAACTTATTGATTGATTACTTACAGAAAAGTGATTCAGCATACAAAATTCTTCTGTATGTAATCTCAAAAAATCTACATCATAATAATTCAACCATTGAATTACGATATTCGTTGAAACATCATATTTACTGCTTATTAAGAGAATCATTTTCTTTATTAGGAATATAATTGATAGTTGGTTCTGGTCGTCCTGTTATATGCCAAGTAATAATACCATGTGATGATTTATCTAGGTTTCCTTTTTTCTTTTCTTCATCAATTAGCAGTCTTATTTCTTCCCAATATTTTTCTGATGAATGCATAAATATTGCGTAAGTTGCAAATGATTCTATATTAGAATTACTAGAGTCTACATAACCATGCTCCTTAACAATTTGAATAAATCGTCTAGTATTATAGTCGTCAATATCATTTTGAAGTTTCCACAATACTTTTTTTTCTTCTTTGGTTAGCAAATATTCTTTATCTGTTAATATATAACCTCGAAGTAACTGATCTCTTTCACAAATAAGGTGTATTTCTTCAACTAAAACAGGGTCAAGTATTTTTTGCTTTTTTGCTTCTTGACAGTGAACATTAAGAGATAAAAAAAACAGTATATAAATAATTTTTTTCATAGAGAAATTTTAAATCTGCTCATGAATAAAAAACGTTCACAAGCAGATGATGTGACTTTATATTCTGTCAATGGAGGGTGTTGTATGATAAAAATGTACTGACTCTCCCGAACTCCATTTGCCATCTCCATTCGAATCTACGTGTATATCACTTTCATAGTCCATACCGCTTATACTACCCGAACCCGTAGCAAGAATTCCATCCCATCCACCATAAACATTGGCAGTATCAATTTTTAGAGTTACTAGTTTTTTTATATTTTTTAATTTCATAGTGTTTTAAGTTAAAGTTTTAAATATTCAGTTTATATATATCATCTCTTTGTAGATAGTTAACTCATGGTTACTACAAATTCATCGCCACTACTCCAAATACCGTCTTCGTCATTATCTAAATGAGTATCTGTATACAAGGGTTTCTCGGGGTCGCCCACATGCGTCTTATAGACTTTAGTTCCTCCGTAAACATTAGAAAGTTCAACCTTTCCGATTTGTTTAAAATTGTTTGTTTTCATAATCTGTAAAAATTAAATGAATGCTTACTCTATTATATAGGATTTTCAGCTACTTCCTTGTTTAAAAAATTTAGTTGCAACACAATTTTAGAGACAAAGGGAAATCTTTACACAGTACTTAACTACAAATAAACTAAAAAATTGCACACAAAGTAAGGGGAATATTCCCCTAAATTTAGGTAATTAATTAGATTAATCTATTTTATCATGATAGTTTGTTTTGAATTATTAAACTTAACTTTATCAAAAAGGCATCCTAAAAAGTGATCTATGATATGCCTAATATTTGATTTCTTGTTTCAACCTTTTTTTTAGTTTTTTCTTGGGTTAGGATACACAACTCCATAATTGCTTCTTCAATTGCTTCATTTTGGTTAAGACCAGTAAATACATTCCGAATCATTGATGAGCCATAGGCTTTTCCTTTCCTGTTAGTTATTTTTTTCTCTTTTAAAATCTTTAGTACACCTGCTGTATAGTGATATCCTAAGATTTTTTTGAGTTCTTTACGCTGTTCTTTGTGTATCATACCTATTTGTAGTTTATATTTGTTTGGTAAGCAAGACGATGATAGTGATGCTTTTACCATCAATCGCCTTGCCTTAAACAACAAGATTAGAATATAACCTTGCGTAAATAACACGTTTTGAATGTAGCACTCATATTCGAAAAAGTGCTAATGAAAAAAAAAGTTAACTTAAAAAATGAATCCATTGTCAACGTGCTATTTGTTTTAAATTAGTTATAAGTATGCAATCCAGCTTTAGAGAAATAGGGGTTCTCTATACGGTACTTAACCAATAAAACTTACTATTATGAAAAAACCATTCATGGTAGCAAAGACTAAACAAAACGTTTTTATTACATTTGTTTTAAGACTTAAACAAATAAAAGACAAATTTCCTTAAAAACAAAATATAACGACAAATTTCCTGTTAATTTATGAATGAAAGATTTGATATAGCCTTAAAAGAAGGAAACTTGACTACGAAAATCGTTGCCGAATCTATTGGATTAAAGGCAAATACACTTCGAAAAGCTGTCAGCAGGGAAAGTATTAACGATGGATATTTGATATTGATACAACAAAACTGTGGCATCTCAAGAAAATGGTTGAAAGATGGTATTAAACCTGTTTTGATTGACAAAGTAGAGACATTAAAATCGTTTTTTGACAATGATTTACTTAAAGCTTTGGAAAGTGTAGATAAAGACAAAATAGTGGCGTACCTACTGCTAAGAGAAGAAGATTTTTTAAAATTATCTTCGTTTAATTCGTTTGTGGATAAACTAAAAACCTCAGAACGTATAAGTCATATTATTAATAAGAAATAAACTATTTTTTCACATAGCTTTTAGCAACTTGATTGTAAAATGATTCTTCTAAATAAGACAAATTTCCTCCACTAATTTTTTTCTTGTGTAAACTTTCAAATTCATCTAACAATTTAATTTCATCATCTAAAAGAAAATTTACAACATCAGTTAATGTAATTGTAAGGTTATGAGTAACAGAATCATCAACTATAAAACCTAATCTTTTTAGGCGTTCTAATATCTCTTTATTATTATTTTCCATCAGCTACTTTTTCTAGGGTTGAAAAAATCTTTTTATCCATAACTTCTGAGTCTTTAGAAATTATTTCCTTGTTTTCTTTTGTCATAGCTTTTGCCGACATTTTAAAGTAATGGTCTACCCTAATTTCTCCTATAAGCTGAATAAGGTTAACAATTGAAGTCTTATAACTTTTTAAAGTATGCTCTTTTCTGTTAGTTAAAAATTTGATGAAATAAAAAATTGACAAACCAAGAAGTAAACAAATACCAAACATTACACTAGCATACATTGGTGTTGGTAAGTCAGCATTTTTTACAAATACGGAATGTGCAACCCAAAATAGCGAAACCGCCATCCAAGCAGACGCTTCTAATGCAAGCGATTTTTTTAGATATTTATTCTTATGATCGATAACAATACGATATGAATATCGCATTGCTAAAAAGAAGAACGAAAAAGATAAACCGAAGATAAATAACCAATAATGAAAGCTTTTTCTTCCGTTGAATTTAAAATTATTAATGATTATTCTTTTTTCTTTGTTACACTTTTTTATCTTATCAATATATATATCAGACTTGTTATGAAAGATCTTTATAAATTCTTCTTTGTTTATGATGCCATTACTTAATTGAAGTAATAGTAAGTTTTGTACACTATCACGTTCTTTTGTAATAGATTTATATTCTAAATAATTTTCTCTAGTACCATCTGGTTTACTACTAAAATACACATGGGTTAAAGACATGATAATTATTGAGAATAATATCATGCCTTTAAATATTTGAACTAAATTAGTCGTCATAGTCTCTATTGTCTTCTTCATCTACTGATCCATCATCAATGGGATCAACGGTTGTAATTTCTGTTTCATCCTCGTTAGTTAAAGTTTCGGGCGTACAACTTGTGTACATTACTGAAAATAAAAATGTAAATACTGCTGTTAGAAATACTTTTTTCATAATACTTTAAGTTTAAATTAGTGACTTTTTAAAAAAGTAAATTACTAATAAAACAGAAAGTATAACAGCAAGTAGCTACTATATTTTATATATGAATTATGTTTTTCCTTATTTTCTAAAATTAAGGAAAATTGTCTCACAAAGATAAAATTATGAAAGTTAAGTCATTACGGAATAACCGTAAAATAAGTACAGTTTTGCAATAGTGAAGTTTATTATATACAAAGAAAAAATGTTTTAAACTTACGGTTTCCCGTAACATATAAATGAGTTTATATAGTTGTAATAAACTCATTTGTAAAGATATTTGAGTGAGTCGTGTATTACTAAGAATACTTTACAGAAAAACGCTTATTGGTTCAGTATGATATAAAATAATAAAAACATTTACAATTACAGAATAATCCAATTTTTTAATATACCGTACTAGCTAAATTCTGAAAGCTTCAATTGTAATGACTGGAGTTTTTTATTGTTACAAAGAATTGTAATAGGTTGATTAAATTTTTATTTTCTTTTTCAGCTTATCGTTTAGCAGTGAGTTGTATTTTTCGCTTAATCATTTAGTGATGAGTGTATTTTAAGAAAGTGGTTTGCATACTTTTTATAAACAGATCAATCAATTTTTTTCGTTTTCATTTTCAACTTATCGTTAAGTGATGAGTTGTATTTTTCAGTTAATCACTAAGTAATAAGTACATTTTTGGAAAGAAGTTCGCGTACTTTTTACAAAGAGATCAATAATTTTTTCTTTTTCAGCTTATCAGTTAGCAATGAGTTAGATTTCACAGATAATCACTCAGTAATGAGCAAGTCAAAAATACAAATCAGAAAATATATGTTAAAAGATAAATAATTCTTAAAATATTCGTCATTTGCATCTATCAAAACCTAGATTTTACTTTCATTTTATAAAAACCCCCCGTGTTTTTTAAATTTCCTACAATTTCCTCTTACAATCCGTGGTATCGTACCAAAAGCTTACAAATGATATTCCAATTTCGCTTCGTAGCTTAGTGTTTTAAACACTAAGGAGAAAAAAGCATAGATTTTGTATTGATATAAATTACAGAAAAAATGGAATTTGGAATGTGTTTTTTGTCGTTAAAAACAATTTCATTTTTATCAATAAAAATGTAAAGAATTCAATGTTTACCTGTCATTTTGGCTATTTTTTTAATGCCAAATTAAAAAATAGAACTAAACTTATTGTACCAAGTTACAAAGGTGAACAAATGATTTTTCAATCGTGCTTTTTAGCTTAGTGTTTCAAACACTAATGGGTTAAAATATGAATGTACACGTAATACACAACACAGCTAAAAACGGAATCGAAATAGTATTCTCTAATCCTATTGAAAAACAATTGATTGCGTTCTTGCAAAAACTAGGATTTAAAAACTTCTTTAAAGATGAAACAAAGTGGTATGCCGATTATCATCTTGCCTATGTACGTTTTGCTAATGATCTTAAAAAAGCAATAGAAAGTGATACTGATTGGAGCGCTATTCCAATTGTCCCATCTTTTGAAGCATCCGAACTTTTTATTGAAAAATTAAAGTTTTGTATTGTAGAAATTCGCTTCAAAAAGAAAGAGTATTTTATAAAAGATGGGTATCTAGTTTTTGAAAACTATAAACGAATTGCTACAATCATTGCAGAACGTTTTGCTTTAAAGCATTTTGGGACTCGTTTTGACTCCATTACTATATACCCTCGTAACTATAAAACAAAAGCAAAAGATTTATTTGATCTGGGTGCAATTATAGGTTTAGATGCCAAAGGTCAGTTTTTGCCTGTCGAACTCCCGCATTCTTTATGGGAATATACTACGGATCATGAAGATGAGAGCATCAATGAAGATTCAACTGAAGTTATTACTGTTGACAAAACACATAAATTTAATAACACAGGTATTTTGGAAAATCAACCTGATTTTGACAAATTACTGATTTTAGAAGTCATCGACGAATTAGTATCTATTGAACAGACAACCAAAGTTACAGACACACGACTTATTCAAACGTTAATCACTGAAATTGAAGAAGCTTCAACCATTATGTTGAATGAACTTCGCCTTGATAAACTCAAACATATTATTCGTTTGTATAAAGAATGGTTTGAAGATTTCCCAAATTGTTTTAAAGCAAGTGTAGCAATTGCAATTCGTCCATTGATAGTGTTTACAAATGAAAGTTTTGAAATAAAGTCTTTTGCTACCAATCTTGTCTTTAGCAAGTATCAAGTGGATAATGTACTTGTTCCACTATATGTGCATGAATGTTTTCAAAAGGGTTCAATTCCATTGCAACACATACCAAAACTAAAAATTGAATTTCCGTATCTATTTAAGGTAACTATTGAAACGCTTCATAAGTTGTCTGAATTTGAACTTTTTGAACTATCACAGCTTAAAAATTATAGTGATTTGGGTATCAATATCAATTGTCGTGACCTCAACAGATATTGGCAGATTAATGGTTTTGATAATCTTGAAAAATTAGGGTATTCAACTGATTTACAGTACCCTTATGTAAGTTTAATTAAAGGATATGTTTCTGTGAAAACACTTGAACAAATTTTAGATGATAACAAACAATCGTATCGTTGGCTATATCTGATTCAGAACTTTAGACCAATTGCTGATCTTGCCAAAGGAATTGATATCATTGATAGAAAAATAAAGAAACTAGCTGAAAAATTAGCTGATTTCAAAAAAGGGAAAAGCTTACTGGATATTTCATATACCGAACTTGTCAAAAAACGTAAAAATACCCAAGAAAAAATAAATGCTTTGTTTGAATCAAAAAAATGTATTGAAATTTACATTGAAAATATGCTTTCTAAACAACTTGAACAAAGTGAATTTATTGATACTGACGTTGCAACTAACGAACCGAAAATTCCTAAATTTTACTTCGATAGCTTTGCTGCTGGAATGAGTCTCCTATACTATAAACATAAAAAGCCTACGCTTTCACAAATTGAAAGTTTAAGTACACTAAAGAAAGTTCCAAATAAGGAAGCACTAGGAGAAGCAATCGAATTAAGCGCCATCGATCATTTTAGAAGTGTTTATCGTCATGCGAATGAAAATTACGTTTGGATAGATGGCATGCGACATTTTTGGGAAAATTTACAATTCGACAGAAGCTTTACCAATGATAAAGAACGTTTCGAGCATTGTCAAATTCTGCCTTTACCTATTGCCATGATGATTGCTAGATATTTACAAATGAATGAAGCTACTTCTATTTTCGATCCAACCGCAGGTAGTGGTAATTTATTGGTCGGAGCAAATCAGCGTGTTACTCATGCAAACGAATTGTGTAAGTTAAAAAGAAAGTCTCTCAAATTTTCAAATTTCAATGAAATAACTAATTACGATCCTACTTCGCCATATCCTAAAGAAATGCACAAATCTTTTGATGTAGTGGTTTGCAATCCACCATTTATAAAATCAACGAAGACCAAAAATGAAAAATTAGATATTATTGAACAGCATTTGGACAATGCATATTTTATGGCAGATACTTTCCAAGTACAAAGGTTAATTTCTGCACTTGCACTATTAACGATGAAAGATGATGGAAAAGCTGTTCTTGTTGTAAATACACATATTGTATTTGATGAAAAAGGGAGAATAAAACATAAAAGAGAATTTTTAAATTGGCTTTACATGCATTACACTATTCGTGACATCATTAACCTAGATACTTCCATCATCACAAAAGATGAAAACAAGAAACAGAAGAAAATGTTGATTTTAATTGATGGTCGAAAAATAAAACCGTCATACAATACGCCAACAAAAGAAAACCAACCACACCTAGCCGATGTGATTGGTTCATTTTATGACCTCTGGGAACGTTTCAAGAGAAATCAACTGCCAAGTATAGATGTGTTTATTGAACAGCTTAAAATTGCTCTTGGACAAAAAAACTAATAAAGTCATTTGATACAAAGTATTTATTTTAAAGCATTTGATAATTCTATCATTTTTTTCACTTTTTCTTTATAAATCCTCCCTATTCGAATTTCTGTATTATCCTTTAATCTTAAACGCATACTATCGGAATAATGAATGAAATTAAAATTCACTACATAAGATTTGTGAGTTTGAATAAAATTGGGAGGTAAATCATTTAAAATACTTTTAAGAGTGCCAGAAACAAATTCTCTACTTTTTTCAGTAAAGAAATGTAAAAAATGACCATCTGCCTTGATATACATAAGTTCTGACAATGGTAATCTAACTCCATTAATTAGAACAATATGTTCCAATACTGTTATTTTCTTCAACCGCTCAATTTCTTGTAACGTTTGTTCAATTTCTTCTTTCAGCAATTCAAGTTCTTTATCTTTTTTTCGTTTTTGAGTTTCAATCACGATTATTTTATCTCTTGCTTGTTTCTCGATTTCTTCCTTTAGTAATTCTAGTTCTTCATCTTTTTTTCGCTTTTGAGTTTCAATCACAATTACCCTATTTCTTGCTTGTTTTTCGGTTTCTATTAGATCATTGAGTTTTAATCTTACTTGTTTTTCTTTTCTATCTGCTTTTTTCCATCTTAAAAAAGAATAAAGAGCAATCATAAAAACTATTATTAAAGCTGAGATATAATACCAACGGTATTTAATAATATTTTGTTTTAATTTTTCAAATTGGAACTCTTCACTTATTACATGCATTGCAATAGCATTTGCGTGTCTTTTAATATCTTCTTCATTTTCGATATATAAGTTTTTGAAGTAAAGTGCACTATCACTCTTTCCTTCCTCTACATATATTTCACTAAGCCAATTATAAATATCTGACTTATGAAGCTTTTCAGTTTTTTCAAAAATAGAATCTGATAGAATTGATAAAAGTTTCTTTTTAGAATCTTTAAAATTCTTTAGGTTTTTTAAGTCTACTGCAATATTTAGCTGAACAGTTTCACTCCTATATAGACTAAAATAATAAGGAGTTTTTAAATATTGCTCCAAAGCCAAAAGGTTAGTTTTATATGAGGTCTCAATATCTTTAAAGTAAAGATCGTAACACAAAGCTTCCAACTGCAAAGCTCGCCCCTTAAGATAATTATTTTGATCTGCTAAGCTTTTCAGTTTGATAAATTCTGATTTATCTATAGTAGATCTTTCTTTGCCTTCATCTATCGAAATTATTTTATAAGTAAGTTTAAAATAATGATACCAAAAGTCATAAACTGAATTATTTCTAGTTGAAAATCTATCTAAATATTTTTTAAAATTTTTTAAGTTAGGTTCATTTTTTGTAGAGTTTTTTGTGTAGTAATCTAATATTCTCCATAGAGCTTCTTTTTCATAAATCTCATCTAGTCCTTGCGCTAAATTCAGTGCTTCAAAGTATAAATTATGAGCCTTTAGTTTAAATTTAAATGTTTGATCCTGATCTAGTGAACCAGTTGTCTTAGAATTTCTCCTCAAATAGTCACCAAAGTACAAATTATATAAAATCTTCTCTTTGACATTATTTATTGTTTTTGGCTTGTTAAAAAAAAGAAGAGAATCTTGGTATCCTTCTATTAAATAAATAACTTCAATTTCTATCAACTTTTTACCAAAAGAACTATCCAAATTCTTTAATATATTCAAAGTCTTTTTAGGCTCAAAATTCCTAAGAGACATTAGTGCCTCTTCATAGTTTTGAGAATAGCTCTTTAAATAAAAAAAAGAAATAAAAAGAAATATGTATTTCATGCTTATAGAGTATTAAACTAATAATTTTCATCAATCCATATATTACGAGTACTACATTGTTTTCCTCCAGCAGCCATTGGATTAGATATATCTACTGGAATATCATTAACAAATATAGAAAAATGAAGCACTTGATTTTTTTGTAAAATGAGTTTTTCTACAGGCTCATATAATTGTGGCTCTAATACTGTTGTGTTAGCATTATCTGTTAGATGAACATCTAAACATAACATATTCCCAAAGTTTGTATGATATTTGTGATGTTCTTCAATATCTTCAGCTGAAGAAGAACTAACAAATCCATTACTCCTCTCCGCATTTATTCTAAATGGGTTTGCTCCTGGTACTACGTTAAATATTGGCACTACATGAAATTCCATTGATGCAATTTCGTAGCATGATTCATTATTAATTTCAATTTTAGAAACCTCTTTTATTCTCACTAATACACAATATCCATGTTCTTTTGAAATTTCATTATGGATTATTTGAAAGTTTTCGGAATCATTTAAAACTAAATTTAATAAAATATTTTTATTTAATTCTTTTGGGTTTCTTGGATAAGGGATAGTTGTACTCATAATTTTACTTTTTTGGTTATGTGAATATTTGTTTTGTTAAAAATTCTATTTTTGAAAAGATCAACTGCGGGTTGTTATAAATATTTTCTTTTTTTAGCTTCTCAGTTGTCGATTCTATAAGTGTATTGTAGCTTAATAAAATACCTTTTTCTAAATATTCTTTAATAGTTTTTATTAAAAAATAACTAAATGCGCTTTGATAGTCTCCGTCTATTTTTGGTTGATATGTTTTTTTATAAGCAGAAGATGCACATAATAATATTTCATTTTGATTCAAACTTATTTCTAAAGGATTATTCCTCATAAATAAATTGGAATGTAAGTCTATAATATTTTTTTGTATAGCACTAATATCTGCTGAAGCATAAAAGTCTTTTGAAACTATTATATTTGAGTTTTTATTAGAGCAAAATGATGGATGTGTTTTAATTAATGCATTTATTGATTTTTTTATATTTTGCTTTGCATTGCTTATGTTTTGAAACTCCTCACCAGTACTCTCTAGTTTATCTGCGAAAGGATTCTTTTTACTTATGATATTTGGGCTAGTATTTTCTGCTAAAACTAAATCTTGTTGCAGATTGTCTTTCTCTCTTTTAGTTGATTGTGTTTGAATGCATTTATTTATAATCTCAGCGGCTTTAACTTGTTCTATTTTATCATATTCTTCTTGAGATACATTAATAGGTCTAATATTACCTGAATAACAACAATCAAAAATGAAAATGAATAGACCTTTGTTATTATTTTTACTTAATACTACTCTAAATTCATCATCGGTTACTTCGTCATGTCCAAATAATAAAATTTTCTCATCATGATAATCATTACTATTAAATAATATCTCATCTCTTACAATAGAATATTTATCTTCTTGGAAATCTCCATGACCAACAAATACAAAAAGATGAATATCATTATCAGTTGCATCCAAAACCATTTTATTCAATGCAAATATCACATTATCTTTAGTTGCGTTGTTGTCGGTTAAAGGAAAGCTATTGTTGATAGTCATATGCTCAAAATTGAACTCATTTTCTAATAGATTTTTCCAGTAGTTTATCGCTTTTTTACTAGCAACTAAATCTCTGCCATTGTCTGTTTCATCATATGTATCGATAGCGACACCCAGCCATTTTTTTTTCATAAAATTCAATAGTTAATTTATAATATTTACAGTAGCTATTTAACCTAGTGAGGTGGACAGAGTTTCCCAACCCATATATCTGTATTTTTATTATATAGACTATTAAGATTATCTCCTTCCCAAATGCTATTATAATAATATTTAAGTAGATAATATGGCTGTCCCGTAGCTTTAGAGTCTCTTGCTATATATAAATAATGATAAGCTGCACCATCCCAATCTTGCTGTTGTAAAATAAATCCCCAACAAGCTTTTATTTTACCACTAGGTTTGGAAAAATTATAAAACTGTTTTTCAAGATTGAAAATTTTATTGTTGTACCATTTGAACTTATTTTTACTTTTATGGCGATCCCAATGCTCTAATACAGATTCAAAAACTCCTATTTGATTTTTATTAAACCTCATATCATCATATTTAATTCTTTCACGAAAATCTTTTCTAATTTTCTCCCAACGACTATCTGAACTAATGGAATTAAGATGCTCATCTACTTTGTTATAATATAAGTCAATTTCAGCAAATGTATTATTCGAAATATTATCCATTCTGGTATTAGCCAATTCAGTCATTAATAATTTTAGCTTTTCATTGTTTTGAGTTTGATGACTGAATAACTGTCTAAATTCTTTTTTACTGGTTTTTAAATCTTGACTTATTTTTTCCTCTGTTACATTAAAAGAACTTACAAGAATTTCTTCTGTTTTACTCGTAATAAATTTATCTATAGTGTTATGAGTGGAAAGATCCGAAATAGAACTATTGCCTTTTAAAACTTCGAATAAGGCTTCTTTACAAACTGTTTTAGAGGCAGCTGTTTTTTTCAAAGAACTCAGAGTCAATTTCTTGACTTCATCATCTGGAGCTACTTTTAGAAAATCTTGATATTTTTTACTCCCAATTATAGATTTCTTTTTGTCCTCAATATCAAAAATTGCAACGATATCATTCTGAGACAATAGTTCATCAATTACAATTTTAGTTATTTGGTCACGCATTTTTTTATGTCTTTCTATAAATTGGACTAGTTTTTTGTCATGTTTAGCAGCTGGATGTTTTTTCATTAAATCTTGAACTAATCTTCTAATACGTTCTTGTTGTGAAGGTGGTATTTTAGCCCTAGCCAAACCTTGTTCAAAAGCATCTATAAACGAATTACTCTTTCTAAGAATTTTATAGACTAAATCTTCTGAGAGATCCATTCTTCTTAGAACTCCTCTTATGCCACCTAATGCACCTGTCTCTGTATATTTACTTATAGTTAAAATTTGTTTCTGTATTGGCTTATCTAATTCAATTTGCGAGTACTTTTTTGGGTATCTAAACTTTAATTTCTTTTTTATTTCTACCTCAAATAAAGGTTGAAGGATCTCTTCATGACCTATAGCTCCAATTTCCTTTCTTATATCAGTACTTAATTTAGCTAAAAACTTTTCTCCATTACCTTTTCTTTCGAATGCCGCATACGCCATTTCAATTTTTCTAACGGTAGGGAATTTTTTCCATTCCTTTGTTAAGTGTTTTGGAGGTTGATACTCTGATTTCAGTATAAAATAATCAGCCCTATTCGGTGATATGTACTTAGACAATTCAGTACAAGGCTCACATAAGATATTTTGACTTAGTACATTCCCCGTATTTACAAGTAATAATCCTATAAAGAGTGTAAAAAGCAAGAGTTTTTTTTTAAGTATTGTTTTTGCATTCATAGTTTATTTTATTTAAACGTTTTCAATTTTTCAATTAACTCTCTTATTTCTTCCCTAACTTCCTCTTTCAAATTGTAATTTGGAATTGTTAGTAATAAAGCTGCTAACATTCTAGGTCCATTCAATCTAGCTATGTCAATGATATTTAACCAAGCATCAATAGGTGCAGCATGTTGTGACGGAATGATGAAAGCTGTATTTATAATATAATTATGATCTTCAGGATTGACTTTCAATCGTAACTTATTCGCTTTTTTAATATATAAATGCGCTCTAGTAGCAGGTATGGCTCTAGCATAGGCTTCTATGATAGAATCATCAATTAAATGCTGATCTACAAGTGGCCCCTTTGGAAACTGATGTAAAAAATGAGAAGTATAGTTACTACCCAAAACACCCTGTTCTTCCAACAGCGTTTGTAACTTTTTTTCAGAGTATAAATAGTTTTTAATATTTTCTTCTTCTGAAACTGTTGCTTTACATATAAAATAGTCAGGAGATAAATTTTCTATATATTTATAAATAGGACGCTGAACGTAGTTTGAATTTGCTTTTTTAATTCTTTTAGGAACTTCATTGGACGTATGATAAATAACATCTGTTAGTTTTACATATTCATCTGTGCTTACTTTCCCTTCTAAAGCTTCTAAAAACACTTCTGTAAACAAGCTATTCTTTGCATCTGAAACTATATATGATTGCTCGTTATCATCACATGAAGTAATAAAGACTCTACCTTCTCCCGAATTCAGATGATTTATTAGATTTATATTAGAACTAGTAATTTCGGTATTCTGATTCTTAGATACTACAGATTTTCCATTAACCAAAATACCAGCTGCATGGCAACAATCTAA
This sequence comes from Kordia antarctica, assembly GCF_009901525.1. Taxonomy (NCBI): domain Bacteria; kingdom Pseudomonadati; phylum Bacteroidota; class Flavobacteriia; order Flavobacteriales; family Flavobacteriaceae; genus Kordia; species Kordia antarctica. Next base: position 4,699,897 of record NZ_CP019288.1, on the reverse strand, counting down.
AATCAATAATAACCGTTCCGCTTTAATTTGGTTAATTAATTTAGAAAACTCCTGCCCATCAATCATGGTATCAATCTTATTATTCATATTGTAACCGTGTGGCAAGAGGTAATATTTATTAGTATTTCGATCTTGACCTCCATGTCCCGAATAATAAATCAAAACTGTTGATTCAGGTTCATTTTTTGTTATTTCTACCAAGTCGTGTAGTGCATTTAGAATATTAGGTCTAGTAGCTTTTTCCTCAGTAAGTAAGCATACATTTTTTTCTTTATAAGCTGCTTTGTTAGGATCGGTTAAAACATTTGTAATAGCTGTAGCATCATCTACAGTGATACTAATATCATCTCCGCCAACTCCTATTAAAAGTGCGTGTGCATTATTTAAATTCATAAGTATATTTTTTAAATTTTTTATTTATTTTTTAAAGTATCGACCAACCTATCGCTGTATTTACAGTTGATTTAATTATATCCAAAGCTGCATTTATAGCTGCCTCTACTGCCAAAACCCCTAAACCTTCAATTGTTAAAAGCACAATTCGAACACTGCTTTTATGAATTTCTAAATAATATTTGGCTTGTTCTTCTGAAATCTTCCCCTCTGTTGTTAATTGATTGATCAATTGAAGATTTTCAGCTAAAGATTTAAATTCTTGTTTCGCAAATGGTTTTGCTTCTTCCCAATGGTTTTCTAGTACTGCTCTTGCAGCATCTAGCATTTGTTCCAGGATCTCTTGTATATTTATTTCTGCCATTTTCTTAAAGTTTAAATTAATTATTTTGATTTTCTCCTCTTTTTAAGGCAAGCTGTAATTTTATTATTGCTGTGAATGCTGAGTTAAAGCTGGCTTTTAAAGGTCTTATTTGTTCATAGTCATTAAAACCCAATTTGTGTAAAGATTCGAGATTCTTAAACATCTTCTGCAACTCTTTAACTTGTTGCTGTATAATTCTATTTTTGTCAATAGCTGCTGCTCTAACTTCTAGAGTATTTAAGTCTACTTTTATTTCATCAAACTGTTTAATAAAATTTTCATATTTAGCTTCTTCAGATTCAATAGCTCGTTCAATCTTTACAAAATAATTTGAAACCTTTTCTTGCAATTCAGTTACTGTTTTATCAGTAATATTATCATAATCACTTATCAATCTTACAGCACAGCTTTGAAGTAATAGAATACATATTATTAAGAATACTTGGTATTGATTTTTTGAGATATTTTTAATGTGTTTCATTGTTACTAATTTTAAGTTATTTAATAAATTTTTTGATATTAATCACTTTTATTATTTTGATTTTGAGGAGGAGTAGAAACTAATAAACCAGTTATAGCACCAATTGCAGCAGATGCAACCATTTTTAGCAGATCAGGAATCTCTCTAAAATGGTATTCGTTGTTAGTTATCTCATCAGGAGGCCATAGATTTATTATTACACCAGAAATAACACATATGATCAAGGTGATTCCTATAAACCTAATTACTATTTTAAAAACACCTATATTTTTCATAGGATTAGATGAGTACTCCTTCATAAACTTTTTAGGATTTTCATCATACTTTTGTTTAAGTTCTGGGATTTGCATTGCTTGGTTAAAATCAATACCTTTAATTTTCATAAGTATGTAGTTTTTGTTTAGGTTAAAACTACTGACACATCTACCTAATTATCAAACAAATAAGCCGCTAAAAACATGAAATACATAAAATATAGCATGAACGACAATAGCGAAATGAGTGAGTAGATATACAATTGAACAAATTGCAGTTGTGATGTCTTAAAAATTAAAGAAATGATATGTGAATTTGCTGTAAATTCTTTTTGAAATAATAAATATTGCTCTTCTTATAACTACACTATGACATAAAATTTTAATATCTCTCTGACTAATAATTTTGGAACAGAATCGAATTGATATACATAGGTTACCAAAGTGTTTGTTTATTCCTTATCATTTTAATGGGATTCTATGGTAATAAAAAGCATAGTTTTGGAAAGATATGTTTTTTTAAAGAGCTCAAAAATCAAAGAAAAAACACAAATTCACAGACATTAAAAGAGTGCCTTTTCGGAGTACCAGTATTTTCTGCTTCTGTTTTTAACAAATATGAAACCTTTATTGAATAAGGTTTCAGCATTGAATAAAAAAATTCTCATTGCCAAGTATAAATCTGCTAAATATTAATTTTAAAGACTACTGTTGAATTATATACCCTTTTCAAGACAATAAACAATACGCTTCCGTGCTTTAAAAACTAATTAGCAGATTTATAATTCAATCCGGTTTAATAACCTATCTAACTTATTAATAAGTGTCTTTAATTCATAACGCTTTGAAGAATTTTCTACTAAATAAAACAGTTCAATACCTAAATCAAGACACTTTTCAATAATATAATTCTGAGGTTTATAGAACGATACAAGTATAGATTTAGAACTTATTCCGCCATAGAATCTACCAACTGTTTTGATTTTGTTTATATCTGATTGTAATATAATTCCTGATTTACACTCAATAAAAAAAACATTTTGCCCAGTATTGATGAGAATATCTATTTCATTTTTATCAATATTACCACCCTTATTGGATTTGATTGCCACACTCATAAGAATTTCTTTTGCGGACTTCCAATCATTTACAACGATACTAATAATTAATTCCCACCATAATCCTGTTGTCAATATTTTAAAAGCATTTTTTCCTTTAGCGTTAAGACTAAATCTTGGTGCTTTTACCGAAAGAATATTATTCCTCCAAGAAATTTTGTATTTAGAATTAGAGTAAGAAAAACTCTTTGATTCAGAATCAGCTTTTAATGTTCTAAACAACTTAAATAGTTTTGCTATACCAGATTTATTTTTTCTCAACACAAAAATTGAATTTGCCAATGCTAACTCCTCCTTATTGAATGATTTCAAAGTAGTTGATGTAAACGTATTATGATTAGATAAAGAGAGAAATGTTCTGGTCGAAATTAAAGAATTTATTTTGGTTTTGGTTCCGTTAGATAAATCAATCATATTTTGTTTTTGATCGATATAAAAACTAAAGCAATCCAAAGTATTAATAACTTGTTGACTCGCTAATGCCATCAACTTAGTACCACTAGTTAAATTCAATTCAAAAGTAGCACCCTCATTATTACATATTATATTAGTGACAGTTTCTTGTATCGAGTCATAATCATAAGGATTGATTTGATAATCAAATATTTGAATTCCATTAAATTGCTTAACCAATCGAGTTCTAAGCCTAACTGTTTCTTTAGTATATAGAATATGAACAACTTGTGGTTTCCTTTCTAAAACACCTATATACACAGGCAGTAACTGACCTCCTAATAATACGATTTGATGCGTCATTACTTTAAAAATATTTCTGGTTGATCTAAGTCAGGATTATAAACAGTTTTTAATATTTCAGATCCTGGTAATGGTTTTCTGAGTTCTTTTATGTACTCTTCAAAATCCACATAAGTAATTCTAAATCTATAGTCTTTACCAAAAATAGCAGCAGAAGCCACCATAGACTTTTTACCTCCAGTAATATCAAGAGTAACGTTTGTTGTATTTACTTTATACAAGATCTCTTTTAGTGATTTGTAAATTGATTGAAAATCTGGGGAATCAATAATAACAAGTTCAAAGTCAGTATCTAGATAGTTGTGAATTCGATCAATAATGTCTTCACGAATTTCCGTAGTCAAAATAAAATGGTGCATTGGCTTAACTGCTCTAGCAGTTAATATAAGTGGTTCTGGTGAAAACCCAAGTAATGATATTAAGACTCCTTTTTCTGAAAACTCAGATTGGTACTTATCGCAGAAAATAGAAATTACTTCGGGAAACAACTTCTCATAGTATAAATTTTCAGCCAATTTAAAATTACCATGACTTGCTAGGTCACGCCATTCTTCTAGGTATTTGAGTGTATTTTCCATTTAATTGTTTACTACTTCTATGTCTTTATACTTTAGTAAGTACGATTGCATATTATAGCTTTTATTTAGTGATTTATTTATAACAGTGATATCGTTTTCTTCCATTTTCACATCATATTCTCGGTCTCCAATATTCATTTTCAAAACCTTCTGATTCTCATCTGTTAACAAATATATAGGATTTTGAAAAAGCTCATTTTGGATTTCAATATTGGTATAGAATTTACAACTCGTTGGAAAAATAGGATTACTAATCTTTTTAAAACCTGTATAAACATCGTACATATTATAATATGCTTGCTTAGTAGGATTAATAGTAAAATGGAAAGGCGCCGTTTCAATTTGCCATTCTACAAAATTCTTAAAGTCATTAAGTTGATTACCTTCCAGTATTGCTCCAACTTCAAAACCATTTATTAGTCCGTGGTTACCGTCAATATTTGCCGTAAACAAAATGCCTTTATCATTTGAATAAATACCTTTTGAGTGATTAAAGTAATCCCCATAAATTTCGATTCCGATTTGCTTTAATTTCAAACAACTATCTAAATGATCCTTACGATGATTCATTGCTCTACAGAATAGTTTTATTGCAAGACCTCTATCAATGGCCTTTCTAAGTTCTTCAATCAATTCAGAAATTTTATCTAAACCTACAACTGAATAAGTCGAAATAAAAATATCAGAATTAGCATTTTTAATCAAATTAACAATGCTTTCGTATAAAGAATTGTTTAATTTTCCCCAAGTAAATTTTATTTTTGATTCATCAACTAAGTCGAGCATTTCTTTTGTGATTTTCGTGGAACGCGATGAAATAAGTTGTTTTCTGCCTGATATTGTAAAACCTGTATACCCTGTTCCTTTTTGAAAAAGGATATCGAATAGCTTGTCTAACTCTTTATAACCATTCTCTTCTTTAAGAATAACACCTGTTTCTGGATTTGTATTCAAAGATGGAGAAGTAATATTGGCACTCATAATTAGCGCGTCATTATTATCGCAAATAATAAACTTTGCATGTGCTGAAGTTGCTCCTCGCACGTGTGCTCCAAGGCCATACAGTTTTGTAATAATAGACATATGCCCTTTACCATGTCTAGTAGATACTTCTTCAGGCAAAAAGTCAAAATTAAACTTTTTATCATCTAATTGCGTCAATAAAAAAACAGCTATATCTGTATTTTTACACTTCTCTATTAATTCAAATGCAATTTCTTCATCACTTATTATAAAAGAACATAGCTTGATTACTTTAACAGCATTTCTTATAAGTTTAATTATATGATTTTTTATTTGAGGATATCCATCTAAGGTAAATAATAAGTTAGGGTATTCTCCTAAGTTAACATCAGTTTTGTTATCATTCAAGATGAAATAACCTCCTTCAAAAACCTCTTTATGTATCAAACTATTATTCATTTAATAAGTTTATCATATGATTCATTATATCTATTTCTTCCAATAATCTGTATTCTTCTAAAGCCACTAAAATTTTTCTGTAATTTTTATAAGTGATTATCTTAGCTAGTATTTTTTCTTTAGGAAAGCGTTCGTTTCTCAAATCATCAATAAGGCTAGAAAACTCAATAGTATCCCTTATAAAATCATCTCCTTGAATCATGTCAAAAAATATAGTCCAAACGCCAGATGTAGTGTTTTTTTGTAAATAATAATCACTTCTCCTTTTTACATTTGCAAGTAGTTCTTTTTTAAACCTAGCTTTTTCAAATACGCTACACGTTACTATTATACCTAAAGAATTAGCTTCATAAAAAACATCCTCTAATTCTATATCTTCTTTCCAAGATTTTTCGTTTTTTACAATTTGATAATTTTGATTGAAAAAGTTTTTTAAGTCTTCTTTTGAAAAAAAGAATAATTTATCTTCTTCACGCTTTAAATCTATCTCTCTCCAATTTGATTCAAAGTTTAATCTTGAATTTCCATCTTTGAATCCCCACTCATTTAATCTAAGTTCTAAATTTGTAATTCGTTTTTCTAGATTTGGAAGAAATACTTTTAGATCATCGTTTCTCCCTAAGGAATCAAAACCATTAATTAACTTACGTTTTAACACTCCATTATTTTCAAATAAACCAATAAAAATAGGTAAAGTACACACACTGTATGAAAGTGACGATAATGTTTTTAGACCTATAGGAATATTATAGTTGCCTCGTTCACTCACTGCTACAGTCAAAAGATTTTTTTCAATAATGTCTTTTTGAATAGGTTGATGTGTCAAATCTGGAGAAAACGGTCTTCTAGAAACTGTTTCTCCATTTTTATTTGTGTAGTGATCATAATCACTTTCAAAAATATATTCATCCTTATAATTATAATTATAAAGTTCTTGCGGGAGTGGTTTGAGACTTATGCCATCAATAACGAAGTCTTGAGAAATATGATGTTCCATTTTTTCCTCTTCAGTACTTATATAATTTTCTCCCAAACCATTTAAAACATCATTTTTATCTATATATTCATTATGCTGCAAATACGCTTTCCTACTCTTTATGACTGATGATGGTAATGAAAGTAGTTTGGCAATATTATCATTATCAAACGATTTTAAAACTTTTGAACTATTAACAACAACCTTGTCTAATTCATAAAGAACATGTGGCTTGGTGTCAACTATTTCAGCATGGATATAATAAATAGGATATTGAATACTTACAATAGCTTTTAGGCTATTATTAGCTTTAGCTTCTAAATCAACAAAACGTGCTATATTTAATCTATAATTTGCCATTCTTATTTCTTACCTATTAAAGTTATTTGCTTTTTGTATTTATCAATTTTAGATATAAACATATTATATTCCCGCTTAGAAACATATGTAGTCATTTTAAAATCTGAGTCATACATTAATCCATCAAGCCCTTTAAAGATTTCAAAAAAATGCCCTAATCCTTTTATATGCCATTTATATCTACACTTTACAACATCTCCTACTTTATGTTCATTAAAGAATTTTAATTGAAACATTTTTGTTTCAAGTTGATGATTTGGTGTTTTTTTATTCGAATGGATCGCCTTTTTTCTTGCAGAATTAGTAACAGTTTCTTTTAAGTAAAACTTTTTCTTCGCTATATTTATTTTTTCAACAACCAACTTAATTTTCTCACTATCTTGAAACGATTTTGTTTTTCCTTTATCAAAAAGAGCTCCGTCAATCAAATTCTCTATATTAAATATATGTAATTGGTCGTCTCCTAGATTCACACTATTCAGATATAAGCAATTATACGCTACATCTTTCTTTAATTTCTTTTCTGCCTTATCAAATTTACTTTCAGCACTTAAGTTATTGATGTCTATAAAATTTCCTTTTTCCTCATTTTTACTGAGCTTTACAAGATTTCTATACATTTTTGTATAGTTAAACACCTCATCATAATGACTTCTTCTAGCCATTAGAGTCTTACTATTCCCTACAAGAATTAATTTCTTTTTTGCTCTTGAAAGTGCTACATTTAATCTACGTGCATCATCCAAAAAACCTACCTTTTCCCATCTCTTTGAGCGTGTAAAGCTAAAAATGATAATGTCAAATTCCATTCCTTGGAATGAATCCAATGTTGAGACTTCAACACCACTTATGTCACATTGCTCTAACTTACTTATTATATTGGCTACTTGAGCTTTATATGGTGCTATCACAGCAAATTTGTCTTTACCTACCTTCTCATCAAGCAGTCTTGGGATTATTATTTCTGAAATACAGAAGGCTTCAGTATTATTCTTATAAGATGTTCCTCCATTAGATTCATATGGCGTTTTACTGTTAGCTGTATCAATAAATATTACTTGCTTGTCGAAGGGAAAAGCCAAAGGCAATGTATTATTTGAAGTTGAAGCACCCATTTGGATATCACTATCATAGAAAACATTTGATACAAACTCTCCAATATCTGGATGCATTCGATGCTGAAAATTCAGTAATTCAATATTAGTAGGCGGAAATAAATTAGCTTTATTCTTATTCACTAAAAATTCAAAAAGTGAAGTCGTCAATGCATGTTTTATATCTTCATTGTTAAATTTACTCCTATTAAATCGGTCACTATTTGGAAAGCTATCTTTATCTTTAAGATCAATTAAAGTACTATCAATATATGGTGGAAGTTGTTTATGATCTCCAACTAGAATGACTTTCTTTGCCATAGAAACTGCCGCAATAGATTCCGATAAATTTGCTTTACCTGCTTCATCTATAATAACAGTATCAAATATTATGTTTCTACCTGACAAACCTTTGTCAACACGAACACCAATACATGTAGCAAAACCAACATTCATAGAATCATAAATTATTGGTCGTGCAATATCTAGAAGACTTGAAGCTATTTCTTTTTGCCAAGTCTTCAAAACACTAATTAAATTGTTTAATTGGTCAATAGCTAAATCACTAAGTGTGGAAATAAAATCCTTGTTTAACTTTGTAAGTCGTTCATCAAAATTTGGAGGATAGTTAATTGTAATACTACTTAAATACTCTAATAAAGTTATAGTTATTTCTTCATCTGATAAGTTGGCACATTCTATTTTCTTTAAAACTAGTTTGATGTTATTTTCGACTACACTTCCATAATGCATTGCTAAAGCATCAACTTGATTATCAATATGAAAACCCTCTAAGCCAGACATTATTCTTTTTTTATTTCCGAATCTAACTAAGGTTAAATGATCTAATTGTGAAAGCTTGTCTAATACATTGTCAACTGCTACATGAGTTTGACTAGTAACTAGTACCCTTTCACCTTTATTTGTTAGTTGTTGAACAATCTCAGCAATCACAGTAGTCTTACCTGTTCCTGGAGGCCCTTGAATTAGAAATATATTTTCGTTTCCTACAGCTTTGATAACTGATTTAACTTGATTGTTATCAGGAATATCTATACGTGTTTTATTTAATAAGGGATTGATAAAGTTAAAAGGTTCAAATTTTGGCGCCTTGATTTTATCTGGTTTTAGAAACATGGTTTCAATGTGCGAAATATTGATACGCTTATCAAAAAAATCTTGAATTACTTTCCTTTGTACCTGCCATTGTTTGAGAGAAAGCTTTGGCTCAACATAAAACTCACTTTCTAAATCTTCGATGCTTTTATCCATCACGGAAAAATGAAAACGCGCTGTATTATCAACAATTTCAAATTCTGCGTCGCAGAACCAGACCAACTCTTTTTCATTACTCTTTTCTTTACTTGAATCCTCTGAAGTCTTTATTGATACCAGAATTCTTTCTAATTCACTTGACTCATAGATGTTTTGTAAAGATTCCGTTGCAATTGTTTCTATTGATACTTCGCAATCAATTGCCGGAATCCTTGAGATATGTCCAGAAACAGAGATCGCCTTCTGCTTATTGTTTTCTTTTTCCCTGTATATTTGATATTCCAAAAACTTATCAAAAATCTTTAAGGATTCCCCCTCCTCCATTAAAAGAGCACCCGTTTTCTTTTTAAGTTCTCCGTACAATAAAAAGGCATCAGATTTTGTCTTGAGTACGTCAAATACTTTTGCTAATGGTTTATCTAGAACAGGTATGTTCGAATGAAGCTTTAAAAAGAAGATTTTAGAATCATATAAGAAACATCCGTTTTTTTGTGATTTCTCTTTGTAATATGAAGAATCCTTGTTTTTTCTACCTATCTCTAATTTACTTACAAAAAAGAAACGTTCATCTGGTTCTTCAGTAACAAAACCTGAAATGTATAATTCATCGTTGAATAATGTCCAATAGCACCTGTTCTCCTTTCTAGAATCTATATTCATCCAATACTTCTGTTTGCATAGATAATCAATAGCCTTCTGTTCAGAATTCAACTCTGGTGAAAAACTAGCCAAATATGGTAAAAGTTTTGATTTGAAATCTCCATCCCAACTAGTAGAAGTAAATTGTATGTGTAGTGGTAATTTTAGTGAAATTGCTAAGTCAAATAAATTGTGATTATCTGCAAATGCCTCTTGGAAAAACTTTTTTTCATTATTAGTTTCGCTTTCTTCACAGTAATCATAATACAATGAATTGAAAAAGGAATTAGCATCTTTTAATGATTCGTCTCCATGTTTATATGTGAGTTTTGATTTTACAAGAGAATCATCATTATATTTCTGAGTAGTTTTTTTATTTGATTTTGTAGCCTCAAAAGAAACAGTAGTACTAAGTAAAAATCGATCTACAGATTTTGAAAGGACTTGTACTTCCATTACTTCACCAATAGTTTTCGAAAAATCTTTAGGTTTAATTGCCGTTCCAAATAATTTATTTGGAAAGCTAAAAACTAATTGAGTTTCTAGAACTTGTACAATAGTTCCTTTTAAAATATCACCAATCTTTAAATCTTGCCAATTTTTTTCCTCGCTAGGTCTTGGTACTAAGTGTTTTCTACTTACTAAAACTGACTTATTTGGTTCGTTCTCTAAAACTACTATTTCAGTGCTATCACCAACTTTATATGTATCAAATAACTTTTCAGAACTTGGTAAATTCCAAGCAATATTTTGTAGTGGAAGAATAGCTTTTCGACCTTTATAAAATTCTAAAACAATGGTGGAAGGTTTGATGATTTCAAGAATTGTAGTGGCAATTATTGATCCTCTTTCTTCTCTGGATATTTCTGTTTCAAGTTTTTTTTCTATTTGTGTTAAATGAATAGCACGATCAAAAGTATCGTCAGTACCAGTAACACGTTTTTCAATCATTTCAAAATTTACTTCTTCTCCTATATTGAAATTTAAGTTTTCCTCAATTACATAAGAGACCCTCGAATCAACGTTATATTCGATGTACCCTAGTGTATCATACTTCAGGATTATTTTTCCTCTCATCTTAAATATTCTCTATCGTTTTCAAACTATCAAATAAAAAATTTCGCTTTCTCACCTATAAAAACTTCATCATATCCTGTATAATTTTTATGCCCTATATACATTCCAATAGGAGATTCTAAATCAATAAAATTATTATTCCTCACCGTCTTTAATCTACAAAAACCATACGTAGAACTATAAATAAAAGAACCTGCTAAATAGACTGACATTTTTTTAAAAACAATACTTTTAAAAGACTGTTTATATTCTATGTATTTTGAAATCAAAATAAAAGTAGCACCACCTTTCAATTGTCTCAATTCATCTTTAAGAACAGTATCAACAAGAAAAGTTTCTATTTCGAGTATCTCGCAAGTATTTAAAATTATAAGGTCACGCCAGTATTCAAAATTATCTTTCCACCTTAAATCATCCAACAGCTTCATTATTAATATAAAAAACTTGATCTTTTGAGGCTTATTTAAAGATAGTTCTGATTTCTGAATGGCACATAGTATATTCAGATAACTATCATCAATAAAGATCAAACATAAATTATCATCTTCAGAAGAACGACAATACTTTACTTTTATGAAACTGTGCAAGATCTCTTTGGTTTCTGAAATGTTTCCGCTAAGCTTAAAACCTTCAACAACATCCAAATCTCTAAGAATATTATCTAATTGACTAATACCAATATAATAGCCAACCTCATTATTCTTGCAATCTATTTGAGATTCCCACCTCTTTAAATTAAATCGTTTTTCTAGCTTTTTAAGAGACTTCAAGTCTGTATATTTTAATTTAATCTCACATATTTCCTCACTATACTTTTCTTTCCAAAAATGCATTAAGATATGAAAGCCAATGAATAGCGCATTTAAAGTTCGTTGATCTTGAGGAATACTATTTTCAAACCTTGCGTCAATAAGCTTGTTTATAGATTGAATGGTTTTAATAATTTTTCTTTGAATCCTCTCTCCTTCAGAAGTTGTAATATTTGTTTTCTGGTGCTCAACTTCATATTCTTCTGCTAAACCATCATCTCCAGCTTCTAATGCTAGTGTTTCTGAATTATCAGAAAAATCCTCTTCATAACTATCTCTAATTTTAAGCACATCTAAGAACTCTTCAATCATCGATGTAACATTATTAATAGGCACATCTTGTTCGATGGACAATGAGGCATTTCTATTGTATTCAAGCTCACTTAATACTTCTCCTTTGTCTTCATCAGGTTCCGAAGGTTCAGATACTATTGCTCTGCCAGTTGAATCACTAAAGACTCTTTCACTCTCCATAAAATCAAGAACCAGTTCGTAATTCAAAGAATTAAAAATATCTAAATGCTCAAAACTTAGAAGTCTAGCCAATCTCTCATCAGGATTCGATTTTTCTAAAACCTCTCTATTCTGTATTAAAGCAAAATTTGAAATCCTCTTATCCTCGTCATAAAAAGCACACTTAAAAGCATTATCGTTATCTAATGAAAAAATAAAATCTTGCGATTCCAAGTCTGATAAATCAAACCGTTTTATATCATTATTATCATTATCATAAATACAAAGAGAACCATAAGGTTCAATGTTAAAAAATGCCTCCACAAACAACTCTGTTCCATTTAATTCTGCATGCTTAAGAGTAACTTCTTTCTTTACTGAAAAAACCTCAGAATCTATCCCAGTAGGTTGTTCTAGAAGATGTAACTCTAAAGTTCCTTTTTCAGGTATTTCTATTCCTAAGCTTTTGAAAGTATCATCTGAATTTTCTTTTTTGATAACAATAATGGCTTCTGAATTTTTGGAATTCTTATTCTTTGCTCCAAAAGCTTCCATTGTTGGATTGGCACTTCCTAAAATAAAAATAGTCTCACTTTCATATTCTACTTGAATTGCTTTAGCGTGTAACCTTTGAATCGATGTTCCATTGGTTGATGAAATCACATCCGACCAGTCTGAGAATTGACAATCAATATCAGATTCAAAACCTAAAGGAAGTATTCCATTCTCTTTATCTATTATGCAGTGTATGTATTTAGGTTCTAAATCTCTAATCAGTTGTGAAATGAAAGCTCCGTTTTTATTAAAATATGGGCCTATAACTTTTATGCTCTTTGGCTTTCTAGGAAAAGAGTTAAAGACTAAATCATACAATGATTTATCTGAAAAGGAATGAAACCACTGATATGAGATATCATCAATAATACTAGAGCCACTATTTAGACTGTTCAACCAACTTGCATGTTGAGAAATCCATCCTATTTTTTTTGAATTTATTCCAGAAGTTCTCTCTTCTAACTGCAAGACAAATGACCATGTATCTTTAAAAATTGATGCTGTATGTTGCTTTGTTGTTGAATAATAAAAAGAAGACCAGATCTCATCATTGTATAGCATTCCTGAAGAGGTAATATTTCCAGAACCTATAGATAGATACCCTTTATCCTTTCCTATTAACATCATCATTTTTGGATGAAATGCACCATTGAGATTCACTGGAGTAATACTATAGTTCGCTTTAAATTTTTGTAGGCTGCAACACAAATGAGTAGACAAATACTTTTCTAGCATTCTAGCGTCAATAAACAGATTGATATTGGTTACTCCTGCAGCTCGTAATTTTGGCAGAACTGTTTGTTCAAAAAACCATAAATCAATACTATAGCTAGTAATTACACAGCTATGATATTTATTCTTACCTGAGCCTATTAACTCTAATATGTTTGTTCTTTCAATGTTCACTAGACCAAGTCCTTTAATTTTTGTCTACCAGAAGATGTTATAGACTTGTTTTTTTTATCAATCACATTTAGGTCAGAAAGGAAATCATATAATGTATGAATCCGAGGTGATGAGTAGTCATACAAGAAACTACTTATATATCGAATCATACCTTCTTCGCGATAAAACTTAGCTGTGTTTTGAGTTGAATTCAACTTTCTAAGAGCTACAAAATGATGACGATTCAACACGTATCTTGTTATAAAATAATAAAGAAAATCTTCAATTACAAGTGATTGCTTCTTATCAAAATCTGTGAGAGTGTTTAGAAAACTACTCGGTGTATGTATTTTATATTGTTGAGAAACCTTTAAAAGTACATCTCTATTTGATCTATTATCAATGTATAGTTTTTGAATAGCACAAATCGCCCATAATATTTTAAGATAAGGGTTTTTCTCCTTTTTTGAAAGATCAACTAACTTGTCAATTCTGTAATCTATTATAGTTCCATCAAAGAACAATTGGTTATCTGTATTTACATTTTTACTATTAAATATTTGAGTTATTTCTTCTACTGTGTGTTTAATTAAAGTAGTCTCATCAAACCAAGAATTACCCGCTTTATCTTCAATAATTGACAAGATTGCATTGAGGCAGCCTGTACAAGCTACACTCCAAAATTGTTCTAGCATAAAAAAATACCATAGCTTAGAAGTTGAATCGCTATCTTCATTAAGCTTTTCATTATATATCTTTAGCGGAACACTTAATTGATTATACTTTTCTTCGGTTTCTAAAGAATCTATATCCCTCAAAAGTAAATCTACCGTGCTCTTTCTCAAGAAACTCTCTTCATTTTCCTTTGGTTTGTCTACACCTGTAAGTAGTTGCCATAATAATTTTTCTTCATCACTATTTTTTGGCACTTGTGTTAAATCAAAAAAATTTGATAATTCTTCAAGAGAATCTTTACATATTGAATTATTCTTGACACAATCTATAAACAATGATTCTCTGGAAGATATGTTATTGCGGAAAGCTTCTGCTAATTGCTTACCTGAAACCTTGTAATCGTGCTCAAAATGAGTTCTTACATATAAACCTGCATTATCTCCTTGATCTCTTAGAATGCCTAATTGTTTTATTGAGTTTATATAGTATTGACCGAGTATTCCACGACTGTTTTTCCAGTATGAACCTTCGCTAGTTGAACCCTCTTGAGTTCCTAAAACCAACTCGATGACATCACTAGACTTTTCATAAATAGCTTTTGCTTTTGTAATACCAGGAACTCCTCCATTATTTCTATGAGCGGCAACCAATGCTGCTAAAAACTCAGCTCTCCTTAAATAAGTATTTTGAACCTTTGCTGAAGTATTTCCAATGTCGCTAGCATACCAATCGAAGAACCAACAATAAAATGAGTAGTATCTTATACGCTGTGTAACATTATTTAAACCAGGTAGTATTAAATCGAATATCCTCTCACTAGTTAGATTCAGACCCAATTGATCTAGACCTGAAATAGAATAATGAGGTTTACTAAGAAAAGGAGCTTTTACTTGTTTAATTTCAAATTGTCGTATACACATTAAAAATATTGAAAATTTCAGATTGTAAAGTATAAAATTTTCTTTCAAAGAACAAAAATTTAACCTACATAAATCTTAAATTTATAAATATTTATAAAATAATTAACAAGACTTCTGTGTATTGAATGTTCTACTAGAAAATATCCTGTAATTGATCAAAGATAGTTTGCTATAATAGGTCTTTTTTTAAATGATATAGTTTCATTAAAAGAGTTACACAGTTACTTTTAATGTTTCTTTTAAGCTTGGTTACTATGTATATTCCTGTGAAGTTGGTTCTTCTTCATATTTGAGGAAAATTTCAAGAGTTAAAATTAATTTATTGAGTTAGTCATTTAAGCTCCGTATCTTGTAATCAATAAAAACGGAGTTTATGGAAGCATTTAAAGGACAAAATATACTGAGCTTTATAAAAGAATTACCAGATGATGAAGCCTGCAAGGCTTATTTGGCAAAAATTAAATGGCAAGATGGTTTTAAATGTATGAAATGTGGTCATACAAAAGGTTGTGAAAAATCTGGTTATAGATATCATTGTTATGGTTGTAATCATGTGGAAAGCGCTACAGCTAACACTTTGTTTCACAAGGTGAAATTTGGATTGCAAAAAGCCTTTTGTGTAGTATTTGAAATGTCAACAAGTAGCAAAAGTGTTTCAAGTATTCAAATGGGAAAACGCTTCAATATTCGTCAAGGTACAGCTTGGTTTTTTATGCAAAAAGTCAGGAAAGCAATGAAGAGTAGCCAGCAGTATCCTTTATCAGAATTAGTGCATGTAGATGAATTCACCGTAGGTGGAAAAGAAGAAGGTAAACAAGGTAGAAGCTATGATTCTAAAAAGAAAAAAGCAGTGATAGCAGTAGAACTGAGTGCAAAACACCAAATTAAAAGAGTATATGTAAGAGCTATTGATGATTATTCTGCTAAGTCATTAACACCTATATTTGAAGAGCATATTAGTACAACTGCGAAAATAGTGACCGATAAATGGAGAGGATATTCACCTTTAAAAAAAGAGTATAATATTGAACAAAAATTTAGTAACAATGGTAAGAATTACATATTGTAATCATGCAATTGAAATCTTGGTTAAGAGCCATTCCAACTCATGTTGGTAAATGGCACGTTCAGGCATACTTTGATGAGTTTTGTTTTAGAATTAATCGTTCTCAATTTAAAGAGACTATCTTTCATAAAACTATCGAAAGAATGGTTATAGCTAATCCTGTTTATCATAAAAATATTAAACAGACACTAAGTGTGTAACTCAATTAATTTATATTATTGACAATCAACTAACTTAAAATAATACCGTTGCAATAAGAGTTGTGTGTTTTTCATAAATTTATTTAACTTTTAGCGGACACTAGTGAAGTTAGGTAGTTGTTAATAAAAAAAGCTGTGTAAATTTTCCTAATACCCAAAAATTTCAGATACAATCCGAAAATCATTTATTCAGTTTTGTGTTGCGGTACGGATAGAGATTTAGAAATAATAGACTATCTTTTTCAGCACAAGACACCTACTAAAAACCTAAAAAAGCTCTTAAAAGAGTTTAGTGTACGATGAACTTGTTACTTTTTATTGACAGACTCTCGCAACAGTTACCTTTGTTACCGCTATGTGCTTTATTTATAATTTAAATTCATCCATTTTTATATTAGATAAGTTATTTTAGGAATCAAACACCTAACCATGAAACTTCTCTTTACTAGGGAATGATAGGTTCATTATAAGACTTATAAGTATAATAAATACAGCAGAAAAGACTATCATATTTGTATTGCTTACTACACTACCCCAAATAAAAACTATAATACCAATAAAAGAACCTATAAAACCAAACAATATTCCTCTAGCAGAAAGTTTGTTCCAAAACAACCCCAAAACTGTCGGGACAACGACCATAGATGCAATTGCATTAAAAATCCACCACAAGACATCTAGGGTAAAGCTTGGAACATATTCAACTATTAATGCCACAATTAATCCTATAATTGCTAACCCAATCATAGCTTGCCTAGCCCGTATTGGAGTTTTTCTATCAAGATCCTTTTTTATTGTATTTTCTTCTTTTGTTAAGCTTTGTCCAAGCCTCTCTTTTCTCAAAACTTCTTTTTCAAATTTTGAGAATTTCACAGAATCGATTGCCCATAGAGAAGCACCCGCAGCAAAACCAGAGTCAAGGGTAGAACTCAAACCACTCATTAGCATAATAACAAATAATAAAGTTGCCCAAGTTGGTAATAATTTGGCTACTACAGCTACTCCAATCATAGGTAATTCAACTCCCTGCGGCATTGATATATTCAAATCAGGATTTGCTCCCATAAAACCTAATACAGATAGCGCAATTGGAACAATACCAAATAATACGCCACCCCAAATAAATGATTTTACAAGATCACCTTTTTTAATTGCAAAACTTCTTTGCCAATATTGCTGATCTGAAATTGCTCCAGCGATTAATCCAATTGAAGTTACTATACCAAAGGAGTATGCTACTTCAGGATTAAAAATACTATCTATATGTTGAAGCCCCCCAAAACCCTTTGAAACTGATTCGAGTCCACCAGCCTCAAATATAGCCCAAGGAATAATAATAATCCCCACCCCTAAAATCATTATCATCTGTAAAAAATCAGTTATAATTGAGGCTCTTAATCCTGATATTAAGGCGTATGACAGGCTAATACTTGAAAGCAAAATCATAACAATATCTAATTGTATGTCTGTCAAAAAAGAAATTAAAAGACCTCCTACATATATTTGTACTGTAATTGCCATAATTTGATACCAAAAAAAGATTGAAAGGTATATTTTATGAATCCTTTCATCCTTAAATCTATATCTTATCCAATCTGGTAAAGTATAGCCGCCTGGTAATCTTTCCCTTATTTTGGGAGCAAGAAATGCAAATAATACTAATGCAAGAATATTTGGTAATGTAAACCAAAACATACCCGCTAGACCAAATTCATAGGATTTCTGAACACTTACAAATAAAGCAGGTGCCCAAATCCATGATGCTGCTATACTAAAAGCACCGAAACTCCATGATACATTAGAACCAGCTTTTAGAAAACCTATTTGAGAACCTGTCCAGAATTTATTTCTTGAGACTATCCAAGTTAAACCAATCATTACTATGGCAAATAAAAATAAGAATAGAAAGCCTTGTTGTTGAGTGAGAATATTCAAAATTAAAAATATTTTTTCATTAATTCTATTTCCTTTATTGATAATGACCTTGCAACTCTCATACCGACGTCGATATTTGTGTTTTGACCTGGAATTTTCATCTTATTTGTAAATTTATACCCTTCTTCTCCTAATGCAGCAGTCATACCCTTAATATCAATACTATTGCCATCAAAGCTAATATTAGATTCTTTTGAATCTACCCAACTCTTTACATTTCCAATCATCCAAAACATGCCATATTTATTTCTTATTCCTGATTTAACAGGATAAGAATCTTGGTTAAGATTTAATAAATAATTCTTATACTCCATTCCTTCTTTTGAAAGTAAACCTTCCTCATCTTCGTAAGAATCCCATGGATGTAGTGCTTTTGGGTTTTCATCTCTTTCTAAAAACCCCCATTCTTCCTTTGTAAGCAAACGATAACCATCAGAACCTAAGTTCTTTTCCACAAATATTTTCTCATTCATGATACTAAATCTATAAAATAAGTCTAATCCTTTAATTTTAGAAAGGTAATTACAATAAAAAGCTGAAGCATACCAACCAATATATACGACAGGATGGTCTAGTGTTTTTTTAATTGATTCTTCATCTTTCCATGTATGAAGGTGATATACGTTTAAAATATCTCTAAATTCATTTTTCTGTTTATTATGCTTTCCCCATCCACTGCCAAACTCAGAATTTACAAAATCTTTAAACTCACCATTTGTTACAGGAGTTATTGAAACCTTAAACGGGATTAATTTATTTTTAAACGTGGGGATTAAAACGAAATTTTTTTCGACATCAACAATATCGTTTGTCCAACTATCTGGCACATCAATTGTACCAACGTACTTATTATCCAATAATTCCAAATTTTTCTTTAGAAATCTAGTGCTTGGGTTGTAGGCATATGAATTTTCAAAAACTGACAACAATCTATTTCTTAAGTTAACTAATTTAGTAGTCTTACTCATTTCTTTATCTATTAACTTATTTAAAATAAATAAAAATGTCCTACCTTGATTATTTTTAGAATAATCATATTTACCTAACATATCAAACCCTTTGTCTGATCGTTCAAAACTGATTTTTTTTAAAATATTCAATGCAACAAATAGTGAAAGAATACCCTCATCGAAAAACTCAAACAATTGGTCTTCAGAATCACCATCTTCTTTGAGTTTTAATACAGTTTGGGTTTTAATATCATTGATAATAATTTCAAAATCTACATTATAATTAGACTTTAGAAATTCAGTAATATCACTTATTGAAATGTATGTAGTTTCATTTTCAATCATTTTCCAAGCTAGCTCTTCGAGAATTTCAAGTTTCCTTTTTTCATCAAAAGATGCAGAATCAAAATTATTGGAAGATTTTTCTTCGTATTGTTCAATTGCCTTGTTGCTTTCAATATTGAAAGCAATTACGGTCATTATAATACTTTGTTCTAACACATTAATTATATCCATACCCTCATCTAAAAGTATTGAAATATTTTTTCTAAAGGCTGGTATAGTAATTAAATTAGTAATAATTTGTTCAACGGGGTTTTTATCTTTTTTATATTGAATTTCCGTGATAATTTTTTCGCCAAGATTATCCTTTTCGCCAATACTTTTTTTAGTAAAAGAGTCTAACTCTTTTACATTCATATTATCTAATCTCCAGATATTAAAATCTTGTCTAATATCTGTATAACCAGGATGAGTAATGCGTTGTTTTAAATTATTTTTTTCAAAATAAGAAAATGCAAAATGTTCATATATCTTAGAAAATGAATTAAAATGATTCACTCTAGATGAAACAATAACTTTAGAACCATGTTTAATTATACTAAATATTTCCCAAAGTTGCTTATTTACGGATTCTTTATCAACTCTTTTAATCATGTCATCATACCCGTCTAAAACCAAAATAACCAACCCTGATTTAATTAATGCGTCAAGAGAATCATCTCCAAAAAGAAAACTAATACTATATTTTTCTTTTAAAAAGTACATTACAGTTTCATAAGCAGTACCATCTTGTTCCGCTTTTGAAAAATAACCTAAATCAATAAATATAGGTAAAGGGTAAAGCCATGGAGATTTAACATGGTCTTTGATAATGCGTAAACAAAATGCTCTAGACGCCCAAGATTTACCCATTCCCCTATCACCAAGTAAAAGAATAGGCTTAACTCCTCTTTTAATACTCCAAGCTTCAGCTAATTCGCTAAAATTTGATATGTCCATTTCATCAAATCCATCAAAGTCTATTATATGCCTAATAGTTCTATCGACGTATCGAGATTCTACACTGCAAAATTCCCTATTTTCCTTTAAGTGACTATAATATGCAGTAAAATCGAATAAATGATTAAAAAAGTCATTTGGAGAATAAAAAACTAGGTAATCTGTTCTAAAGCCTATCATGTTTGATGCAATGTCAAAAACATCAATATAAATTATATTATCAATTGAAATATTTTCTACATTAGCATCATCTTTAATGTTTTTGAATAATAACTCAACGTCATTTTCAAAATGTTTTTCATTTGGCAGCACCAAATAATAATGTTTTTCTTTGGGATAAGGAAGCTTATATTTGAAATAGTAAATACTTGCAAAAGAATCAATTTCAACAGGAAAAAATAATTTTTGTCCTTCCACTGAGGTATTTAGTGTATTCAATACTTTTTTTATTATTCCTATTATTTTCTTTTTCATTTTTAATAAAGATTATCGATTAAATAATCTAAATAAAAATCAGAAAATATTCGATTACAGTAACCATTAATAATTACTTCTCTAAAGCCCTTTTTCTTTCGATTCAAAATACCTGTTTCGATAACAATTGAATTATTCTTATAAGTAGATAACCTTTCATTATTTGGATTCTTTTCATTTATGCAATTATAAAAATCATCTTGATGGTTAGTATGGTTATTATATATATCCTCAATTACTCTTATAAATTCTGAGTGTTTAGTGTAACCATTAAATGAATCCATTATCCAATATTTCGGATTATTAAAAATACTATTAGTGAGTTCTAATATGCTTTTCTTTGGATTTTCTTTTACTAGTGTCAAAAACAAAATGAAAAACCTCTTGACAAACCAAACATGACCATTAGTATAATGATATATCAAATCAATAATTTCTTTTGAGTTTTTTTCATTATCTTCAAAAACACTATAATAAAAATTTTTAATATCTTCAAGCGAGAAATTATTCATTTTTAAAACAATATTTTTAAGCTGATTTGAAGGAAAATATCTTGTGGATATTACTAACCCCATTTTTTTTAATATTCCATCTTTTACTTCGCGGAGATTAAGTTTCCCTAAATCTTCGATAAGAGAATCAAATGTTCTTGGATCAGCATAGCTTTCAAAATTATCAAGATGTGCCGACATAATCAACTTTTCAGTTCTATTTTGAAAATTCACCGTTTCTTCCAAAGCATTATTTAATACCCGGAATAAACACTCCAAATCATTTTCATATTTAGAAAAATCTCTATTAGCTATAATTTTCTTTTTAAATTCTTCTTTTTCAGATATTAATTCCCAAATCCCCGGATTTGCAGTAGTATCAATATTAAATTGTTTAGTTGCCTTATCTAAAATAGCTCGACCCCATTCAGTGTATAAATCAAGTACATCAGTATAAGGGTGCTTTCTTTTTTTAGTTATAAATATTTTTTCAGGGATTGTGTCTATGAATTGATAATTGTCATTTTTAGAAAAATAATTTCTAATAAACTCAGTTTTCCCACTTAACTGAGGGCCCTCTATTATAACAATTCCCCTTGAAGATAGTTTTTTCTCAAAATCATTATAAACAGTATCCTGCCTTATGAATAAATTAGATAAATAAAAATCTTTTTTATTATTTAAAACATCAAGGCTAATATGAAATGGATTTGTTTTGGCGGATGTTTTATTTGCATCATTTTGTGTTACTATTTCCTTTGTATTAGTGTCGTTTGTTTTCGATTTAAAACTGAACTTTCTCTCAAATTTCCCCTCTTTTGCGAAACTTAAATCCTTGTCAAATGCTATTCTATTATGAAAATATTTTCTATGAACCACAGTATTTATTAATGTTTGAAAATTATAATCTATTATTGAGTATCCCGATTGATAAGATTCTATTTTTTCTCTTGGATTATTAAATCCACTTTTAGCGTTACTGATTAGCAACTCACCGTCTCGAGATGTATTTACATATGAGTCTGATTCATGTAAATGACCACCTAGAACAGCTTGGAATTCGAACCTTTTTAAAAATGATAATATTTCCTTTTCTTCTCTATTTTTAAAAATTGATATCGGGTGGTGCAGCAGTGCAATTTTGAAATTGCAATTTTCTTTATCTAAAAAAGTATTTGCACTCAGTATTTGATTTGTTCCTAACCAAATTTGTTTTTCCTCAATAACTGAAGAACATCGCCATGCACTATTTAAACATGCAAAGCCAACTTTCACATTCTCTTTCTCGTAAATTAAGCATGTTTCAAATTGTGATATATATCCAGCATTTTTATTGCTGTAAAACTCCCTAGTAAAATTCATATAATTTACAATTCTCTTGATCTGAATTTCTTTTGAATCTTTATGAATTGAAATATATTCATTTACGTTATCAGAAGATGTTAAACCTACAATCAATCCCATTTCATGGTATTTTTCAATTAATTCTTCATTGACATCATGGTTTCCAGGAATTAATATAATTTGCTCATTAGATAAACTTAAAGCCTTGCTTATTGGATTTAGAAACTCATCTTGAAAAACCTTATAATAGTTTTCTTCTTCGAATGATACCCCACCTTTATCAATTAAATCCCCTGTAATTAAAATTAAATCGATTGATCGCTCTTTATGTATAGACATTAAATCCTCTAACAATGCTTTAAAGTAGTAGTCTTTAAATTCATCTAACCTGTCTCTTGAATAATGAATGTCTGAAAGATGTACAATTCTCATAATAAATAGATTTATATTATATAAAGTATAAACTTACTAATATTGTTTGTTTTACTTATCGCTATCATTAAACCCTTGAATTCAATAAAGCATTTTTAGTATTAACAGTAACGGTTGAGCTATGAATAGTTACGTTGGTCAGTACTTAATTTTGCTAGTGCTAATCAACTTTAAAAGTCCCGAAAACCTTTATACATATGCGATGACAAGTAATTATTTATAGCCATTGTGTCTATTACACAAGTCTAAGATAAAGAAATAATGAATACCTTAATGTATGTAAGGCAAAAATATATAGCTAGAGCAATTATTTACAATGTTTCAACTAAGTGATTGGATTCCAAAGGAAAATTTTTATCGCTGTTTATTATCTGAGCTAGATTTAACTTACTTATATGAACTTACCAAAGTCTATTATATAAGTAGTGGACAAAAAAGAATTGATCCTGTTGTGTTTTTAAAACTACGTTAAACCATTCTTCATAATCATTTTTTTGAGCGTGTAAATTTACATCTTCTGGGTTTTGAGTAAACATATCTTTATCTACTCTGATTTCATTGCTTTTTATTATGTGATTGCCAATACTTAAAATATTTAGTGTTGAACGATAATTTTGATTTATTATGATTGTTTATCAAAAAAACCAAAACTTCAGGTTTAGCAACTCTCCATTCGTAAATAGTTTAGACTGAATCGCTAAAAATGAATAGGTTTTTATAAAATTGACAAAGCATCTCTATTAATATAAAATATTTTTGCGAGCTATCTTGTATTTCATCTACTTGATATAGTGTAGTCGTCTCTGCCATTTTTCAAGCACATAGGATTATTGACATATAGAGAGTAAAACGAAGTAAGTCATCAAAGTCTAAAGCAAAGTTTTGTTGTTTTTTTCTAAGTACAGTTACAATAAGTTTCACCTGATACTCAAATACATTCTACAATTATCTGCCAAAGCTAATCTTAGCGTCAAATCAAAACAGACTTTTATTCGGTCAGTTTTGATTTTTTTAATACATCATTTCACTAGTGTCCACTAAAAAATAAAATAAGTTCTTTGAAATTACTGTAAATCTGTACTTTAAGTGTCATTTTTGAGCGTGACGATTTGAAATGATTATTATGTTCGTAGTTCAAATATTACGAATATGAATCAGGGTAAATATGTCTTTTCTCAACTGGTCGAATTTCTTCCCCAGCGCGTTTTTGATAGGTTAACTAGTAAATATTTTGGCAATAAATCTATCAAACATTTTACTTGTTGGAACCAATTATTATGTATGGTTTTTGGACAATTTTCTGCTAGAGAAAGCATGAGGGATTTGATAATTGTTATCGAAGCACATCAATCAAAATCCTACCATTTAGGTTTAGGTAAAAACGTAACTCGTAGCAATTTATCCAAGGCTAATGAAAATCGAAATTTCAAAATATTTGAGGAGTTTGCCAATCATTTAATATTGATTGATCAAGGTAAAAACAACAATACTCCTTTTGATATAAAAGGTAATATTTATGCCTTTGATTCATCAACGATAGACTTATGCTTAAGTGTTTTTTGTTGGGCTCATTTTCGTAAAACCAAAGCTGGAATAAAATTGCACACATTATTTAATGTTAACTCACAAATCCCCGTATTTATTCATATTACAGAAGCAAATGTTCACGACATTAATACCATGGATGTTATAGATTATGAAGCGTTTGCTTATTACATTTTTGATCGTGCCTATGTTGATTATGAACGCCTTTTTCGTATCGAAAAAGCTAAAGCCTACTTTGTAGTTAGGGCAAAATCTAATGTAAAATTCAAAAGAATGTATTCTCAAAAAGTAGATAAAACAACAGGAATTAAATACGACCAAATAGGTAAAATAGACGGTTTTTACACCTCGAAAGATTATCCTAAGAAGATACGAAAAGTCAAGTTTTTAGATAGTGAAAATAAAAAAATGCTAATCTTTTTGACAAATAATTTTGAACTACCATCTCAAGATATTGCATTACTTTACAAACAAAGATGGAAAGTAGAATTGTTTTTTAAATGGATAAAACAACACCTAAAAGTTAAAACTTTTTGGGGAACATCGGAAAACGCTGTTCGTATCCAAATTAATGTAGCAATCATAACTTACTGTTTAGTTTCTATAATCGCAAAAGATTTAAAAATTAATCGTTCAAACTACGAAATTCTACAAATTTTATCTGCATCACTACTAGATAAAGTGCCTGTAAATGAATTACTTATGAAATCAGATTGCAATAATGTCAATGAAAATAATACTAACCAACTGGTTTTCAGCTTATTTTAAGTGGACACTAGTGACATCATTTCTAAAAATTTATTCAGAATGAGGGAAACCGTAAGCATTTAATAATCAAGTGCTTTAACTTAACACGCATAAACATAAACAATAAACAATGAGTAATGAAGCAATTAATGGAATTCCAAGTTTTTATACATCTGGAAAAGTTGACCAAAGGTATTCCTTAAGCAATATTGATGTAGCAACAGGTGAACCAAATCAAAATTTAATTGACAACCTTAAACAGGAAAATATATTTACTGATTATGATAGTAGTAGTCACATTAGAATAATGAAGAAATTCAATCTTGACAACATCGGTCAAGTAGATGAAAAAATTTCAGATGCTTGGCATAACGATTCCCAGAATGAGTTTTATTTAAGATGTTATCTTCCTAAAAAGAAGATATCTAATAGAATTAAATCTAAAAGAATTACAAGGTTAGTTATAATGTTCAATGGTCTTAATGAAGTTAGAAACTTTGATTTATATGACATTTTAGGTAGTCAATTTGCAAATCATGGAATTGCATCTATACTTCTACCAACACCTTATCATTTAAATAGAAGAGTCGCAGACTCAAAATCTACGGTTGATTCTAAAGTATATAGATGTCACATACCCACAGATTATGCTATTGACGAAAAAGAGATGATGTACTACTATAATTTTAAACGTAGTATTATGGAACTCGAATCTTTAATTAATAGGATTACTGGTCAAAATTCAAAGGATGAAGGCTTTTTTAAATCCTTATTCAACCCCCACGATTTAAAAATTACTCTCTTAGGCTTCTCTTTAGGAGGTCTAAGAGCTATTGGAGCATTCTTAAAATTAAAACCAGACTATGGAGAATTAATCCAATCTTGTGTGACTTGGAATAGTGGACCAGGTTTAGAATCCGTAAACATTAAAAAGATTAATGGCAAAAAGATTAAATATACAGATGAAACGTGGCGAAAATTGATGCGATCTGTATTAAATAATTTGAATTCTATTATTGAAAAAAATGAACCCTCTCAAAAAGAATATGCAAGACTTTGCAAATGGCTCTATTTTTCTCAAAAACCTGAAGATAGAGATGATTCGAAGTTTCTAAATTTACGAGAACGTCTTGGGAGGTATTCTTCAAATTTTTTATCAATTCAAAGTGCTACTGACTCTATAGTAGAGGTTGACAGTTTTGATAGAATACTACCAAGCACAGGCCTACATCGGGTAATTGTTCCTGGCGTTGACCATATAGTTAATGAAGATATAAAATGGGGCGAATGGTTAACTAAAATTGTAGGTAGTATAATCCATTTTATTAATGAAAATGAAAGTGATCATTATAGTAATTTATCTCTAGAGAAAGAAGTCAAAGAATTGATAGTTTGTTCTAATTATTATATAAAACGAAAAAAAGAGTTTTTGATAAGAAAGAATAACAGAACATTGAAAGAAATGGAAAGTAATTTTTCCATTCAAGATTTAAAATCTGTATTGCACGATGTTTTAGATAATCATGAAGAAAATAAGTCAGAAAAAAGAGAACGAATGAGGGAACTATATTATATTTCTAAAGCATTCTACCCAAGATTTACTGAATTAATTGATAAGATTATTAGTGCCGATAAGACAACATAGCCGTAACACAATAGTGTATTTTAAATCCCAATTAAATACGCTTTTTATGGAACATTTCATCTTTTAGATGCATATTAGATTAACACCAATTTTAAATAAATCTTCCTTTTATTACTATTTATAGTATGGCACATAAGGAGTTTTCATAATATAAATTTTAGCTAACATTTTTTGTACACAAGCTAAATAAACTAACCACCTAATGAAAAAACATTTACTAATTCTATTCTTCGTTGCATTTCTAGTAAGCTATTCTCAAAATGATAATATTCCTTTTGCTGTAAAAATATTCTTAAAAAATGATCCCGAATGGAAACAACAATTCTTGTCACCCTCTTTAGATTATACTAAAACTGATGCAATAAAAAACAATGCTGATATTATCAACGAGCTTTATAAACCTTTAGATGGCGCAGAAAACATTAGAGTTTATAATAAACGCTTAAAAATCATAACTGAAGGCTTCGCTGATGTTTTAAGTAACTACAAATTTGCGTCGCCATTTATTGCTATGGGTAAAGAATATCTTTATCAAAAGGCTGAAGAATCTGTTGAAGATAGAGTACGAAATGAAAAAAATAAGTTTTACAATAATATCAAATCAGCTTTTAATTCAAGTGTCTCAAAAGAATTAAAAAATAATCCTGAATTAACTTATGACGAAGCAGTTAATAATTTTTCCAAACAACTCGAAAGTTTTTCTGCAAATTTAAAGCCAGAGGATTATAGAATTTTAGCACCTATTGTAGATCAACAAAGTTTAAAATTTATAAAAGAAAATAGAATCTTTTTTGAACAAAGATTTAAGAAGCAAAAAGACGATATTGATAATATCATAACTAAAACTAAAAATGAATTATCAAAAGAGTTTGATAAAAAAATGATCGATTTTAAGAAAAGTGTTGATGATTTCGATGAAAAATTACTCGAAGGTATTAAAGAAAATGTAGCTGGATTAGATAAGTTCAATCAGCAAGTAGAAAGCAAGTTTCAAAAATTAGAGAAAGATGTTAAGGAAATGCGCTCTGACATTAAAAAAAACGAAACCCAAATCGCATCTAACAAAAAAAAAATCGAGAAACACAAGGAGGACATAGCCTTAGTGTCCAAATTGCAAGCTAAAAATGATCATTTAATTAGTGATAATTCATTCAAGATTGGAGTAATTACTGATGTGCTTTATGATAATGTTAATACTAGCGGAAAAATTAAGATTCTCGACTTGAAATTTAAAAATGATTTAAATAATACCGAATATTTAAAAACTAAAAACACACTTGAAAACATTCAAACTATACAGAATATTCAAAGTTACCTTAGTAAGGCTGGGGATTTTGTAGAATTGGCAAGTAATTTAGGTCTGTCACCTAAGGATGCTTTAAATGCAAATAAAGCAATTGCTTTGGGCAATGTTCTTATAAATGGCACTATGGCTTTTTATGGTAATCCTATGGCAGGTATACAAGCTATTAATGGTGTTTTCGCATTATTTGGTGGTGGTACAGAGCCAGACCCGCAGTTTGACGCTATTATGGCAGAGTTCGCAACAATTAACGAAAAACTTGAAGAAATGAATAAGAAGCTTGACGTGATAAATGAAAACATATTAGATTTAAGAAAATTGAATGTGGATCTATATATAGAGAATCAAAAGAGATTCACCAAAATTGATGAAAAACTAATAACCATTGAAAGTAAACTAAACCGTATAACTCAATTAATGTATTCAGATATTGTAAATCTGAAAATCGAAAACATAGCTGAAAACAATCATCTTTGGGAAGGGATTAGAAATGCGAATACCCTTGATGAATTAAGAAATCTCTATGAACAGAATCAAAAAGTTAAAGATATGGTGAGAATTGTATTCGATAACACAGAGAATAATTCTATTATAAATAAAACATTCTTGCATTTTAATAGCTTCGACAAAAGTAATACTTGGGAAAACAAGATATATGAACCAATGGACAATCTGATAAGACAAGTATATCCAAGTATTAACAACAATAACTTAGAGTACTCTATTGTTAACTTATCTGATATCACAGCGATTCCTAAGCTGAATATTCAATATAATAGAGATAATATTTTCAAACGAAACTTACCTGAACAACTCGATATTTTAATTTATCCTCAATCCATATTAACCCTAACTGAGTTTACTGTTTTATCTGAACCATATTTTTATTTCTATAAAAACCCAGACAGTGACAACTATACAATACCTCTTGAAATCAGTATTAATACCTCAAATAAAAATAAAAATTTGAAAAATAAATTTGAAAACATACTTATTGAGAATCGCAAAGCTATAGCTCAAACCAATGTTATTTCTGGAGCTATTCTGTTACCTTATTTCAAAAAACATATTTTAGAGAAAGATTTTAATTTGGTTCACAAAAAGACAATCTATGATTTAATTACTTCTCAAAACGAATATCTAAAATTAAACCTTTCTAACTATTTAATAAATACAGAATTAACCTTACCAACTCAAATTGAAAAATTTTATGCAATTCAAAACGAAGTTGATTTTGATAAAGCTGTTAATTTAATTGCTGAAGTTAATGATGATTTTAACTTTGAAAATTCTTTCTTTAAGTTAGCTATAGATGGAGACAAGCTCAATTTTAGACCTGTAATTAAAATAAAACCTATGAATATTGAAGGTTTAGATATTACAAAAAATGCAGTTAATTTACCTATACCAACTTTTGAGTACATAATAGAGCAAAAGATTCTTTACCCAGAGTATTTACAAGGTTTATTAGAAAATCAAAATGTACTTATCAATAAGATAGCCAAATACGATATTATTGAAAAAGTAAAAGATAGACCAGAATATCAAAATTATGTTAATTTAAACTAACCAAAATGAAAAAGATTAAACCTATTTTATTAACAATTGCCTGCTTTACCTTATTATCTTTTACTATTAAGAGTTCTTCAATTTTTCAAAAACCCCTTCAAGATATAGGAATTATAAAGCAATCACTTCTTAAACCTAATCAATTCAATAAAACACAAAAAGGGACTTGGGTTTTGCTCAACGGTCAAGAAATCAATAAAGAATCAAAACTTTATAAACTCTTAGAAGAAAATTTTGATTTGAATATTCTAACTAAAAAAGATAATAAATACTTTTTACCAAATGCTTCAGGAGCGTTTATAAGAGCAAGTAATGTTAATGGAGAAGGAAAAGATCCTGATAAAGATAGAAAAGTTGGGAGTATCCAGGATGATCTTATTAAAATACACGAACATAATTACTGGGGTGGAACAGGAAATAAATGGTATAAAAACTTTAATACTAATGGAGGTGGAAATCACCCCTCAGAGAAAAACCTAAGTAACGTCAAAACACATAATAGCCTTCTGGGTTCGGAAACAAGACCTGTTAACATTTCGATGTATACCTACATTAAAATTTCTAATTAACATTTAGAATCATTTTCAATCAAGCACTTTACTATTATAAAATCAAAGGAGAATACCTGTTTATGCTCTAGATACAGATAAAAGTTTCATTACAGAATGCAAAGAAAATAAAAGTAAAGTTGGTGAAAATAATTAGAAAAATGGCTAATCGATTTAAAAATATAAGAATTAAATTTGAATTTTAGTCAAGTGGTGGCTATAAAGAATAAGCTATCGAAAATATTATGTAGCTGACACATAAAAACTACTTAAATTAAAGGCATCTATAATTAATAGATATAAATCTCTAAACTACTTAATTTCAGCTCACTCAAAAAAGCTTCAGCTTTGTCAATTAAACTAGTTTTATTGTAAGTAGCGATCATATCTTTAGAATCTACTTTCTTTGGCTGAGGTGAAGTATTTTTATACGCTCCCCATTTACACCATTGCTTAATAAGTTTGTGATAAATCAACGCCTACAATCGTGTGTGGTTACAAGCTCATATTTTGGGATGCCCGCTGTTACAATTTTCCCTTGATTGAAACATATTATTGTTTATATCTAAGATATTTCGAACAGGCTTAAGTAGATGTATAATAACTTGTCGTCCGATCTTGGATCTTGGATCTGCCGCCATAAAAGGGCGTTCTTTTAACATTAGACATTTCAACTTATGCATTACTTAGTGGTAAGCTGAAGATTCAAAGCAAAAAATAACTCATCACTTAGCAGTAAGATGAAAATAGCTTAGTAAAAATTAATTCATCGCTTAGTAGTTAACTGAAAAATCAAAGCAAAAATTAACTCATCACTTAGCTATTTTAGTCTTCAATAAGTTCGAAGCAATATTTTAAATTCATCAGAAAAACAGCAACTCAAAACATCATAACAATCATTTTAAGCAATACGAAATATTCAAAATACAATTGTCAAAAACCTAAAAAAGCCCTTAAAAGGGCTTTCTATAAATTGATTTCACTACTCTTTTACAACTGCCGCTACGCCTTGCCAATCTCACGTTTATTTAAACCAGTGAGTTTCTTTATAGTGTCAATATCATAACCTTCGTCTTTCATGCGTTTAGCAATAGTATATCGTTCTTCATTACGTACTTTATCTTTTTCAATCTGTAATTTAAAAGCTTTCATTTGTTCCGATTCCTTTTCTACCAATTCATAGAAACCACTTTTGCGGAGTTCGTCCATGATACCTTTATCTTTAAAGCTTGTAAAACCAGTTTCCGTAATAATCAAATGATCTAAAACTTCAATCTTTACAAGCTTACCAACTTTTATAAGTCTATCCGTAATATCTTTGTCAGGTTGCGAAATATTTAAGTTACCACTCGGATGATTGTGTACTAAAATCATGCGCACGGCAAGCTTATAAATCCCCATGCGGAAAATATCAGGCGGTGATACATTAACGGTATTTTGCGCACCAATTGCAACGAGTTCAATAAATAATATCGTATTATTTGCTTTCAATCCTACAACCCAAAAATATTCCTGCGCTCTGCGTATTTTATTTTGACGTAAAAGAATTTGTTTCATAACGCTATACACGTCATACCCGTTAAGAATCGTTTTCTTTTGTCCGGCTGTTAGTCTTACATTCATAGTGTAAATATACAATAATTAAGAAAAGTTAAAAACACATTTTACGTACCAAGTACCAAAAGTGAACAAATGATTTTCCAACACCTGTGTTTACCTTAGTCTTTTAAAGACTAAATTTCATAAAATGCAAGTACACATAACGCACAACAAAGACAAAAACGGAATTGAACTTTTATTTACCAATACTATTGAAATTGAATTAATCAGCTCTTTAGAAAAACTTGGTTTCAAAGAATCCTTTGGTAATAAATTAAAGTGGTATGCTGATTACCATCCTGCGTATGTATCGTATGCTAATGATCTAAAAAAAGTACTTGAGACCAATGATGATTGGAAGTTGATTCCTATTGTTCCTTCTTTTATAGATTCAGAATTGAATATTGATTATCTCAAGTTTTCTATTGTAGAGATTCAGCTTAAAAACAATGATCATTTCTTGCAAACAGATTTTATTGTTTTTGAATCATACAAGAAGGTAGCTACTATTATTGCTGAACGTTTTGCTATTAAGAGTTTCAGTAATAACTTTGATTCACTTACTATTTTTTCTCGAAATTATAAGCGTAGAGCAAGAGCACTTTTTAAGGCTAATTTTGTAATTAGAGCTAGCGATGTAAACTATATAATCCCAGTTGAAGATGATCGTCTATAAAGTGAGAAAGACACTAATATAAATGAGGATATAGAAAGTGATGTTGTTATTGATACTGTTCATAATATCATAACTGACGACGATACAAATTTAGATACAGAACCCGAAGTATTGGATAACGAAATTGACTTTTGCAGACAAATGCTTTTGGAAATTATTGATAAATTAGCTTCGATTGAACAAACTACTAAAAGTGCAACTAAAAAGACGATCTACACCTTAATCGCAGAACTTGAAGAAGCTTCTACAATAAATATTGATTTTTTTCGCACCAAACAGCTTGTTCAAATAGTTCGATTGTATAAAGAATGGATTCATGAATTTGATCTCAATTTTAAAGCGAATATTGCCATCATTATGCGACCACTTTTAGACTCTTTACAAGAAGATATTACTGTAAAATCTTGTGAGACTAAGCTGGTTTTTAAAAATCGTCAGCTATCTAATGTCCTTATTCCACTTTATGTACATGAACCATTTCATAAAGGCATGATTCCATCACAACAAATTTCATCTTTAAAAATCAAGTTTCCATATCTGTTTAAAGTCAATACTGAAAATTTAGCGAATCTTTCAGCATTTGAACTGTTTGAGCTCTCACAACTAGGAAATCACAAGTCTTTGGGTATTGATCTTTCCGCCACAGATTTGAATATACATTGGCAATTGGTTGGTTTAGATTTTCTCAAAGAATTAGATTACCCAACAGATTTACAATACCCGTATGTTAATATTCACAAAGGATATTTTTCACACATAGCTTAGAAGAAATTTTAAACGATGTTAAGCAAGTTAACAATTGGATTAATCTCATTAAGAATTTCAGACCTATTGCCGATCTAGCTAAAGGAATTGATATTGCAAACAGGCAAGTTGACAAAATGAATAAAAAGCTATTAAAGCTTAAAAAAGGTAATGATTTTATTAATCTTCCATACGAAACACTCATCAAAAAGCGTAAAGAAACAAAAGCAGTCATCGATGCTTTATATACTTCTAAAAAGACCATTGAACAGTATATTGAAAATACCTTAAACAGAGATTTTATAGATGAAGAATTAGAAGTCAACGACATCGAATCGCAAAAAAATAAAGTTTTAAAAAATTATTTAACACATTTAGTAGCTACCATACAATGTGAATATTTTAGCTATAAAAAGCCAACACAAACGCAAATTGAAAGTTAAAAAAAACAGGAACACCTAGCGTTGAAGCACTTTGGAAAGCGGTAGAATTAAGTTCTATTGATTTTTTTAGAGGTAGATATCTTCACGCTTCTGAAAATAAAATATGGCCAGATGGAATGAGATATTTTTGGAGAATATTACAAGTTGAACAAGTATATAAAAATGATGAAGAACAATTTTTGCACAGTCATATTTTACCCTACCCTATTAACATGATGATTGCAAAATATACCCAAATGAATAAAACAACATCAATTTTTGATTCCACCGCAGGAAGTGGCGCATTATTAGTAGGTACAAATCCAAAAGTAACGCATGCTAATGAAACATGTGTCTTAAAAAGAACAACCACATCTAGCAGATATAATCAATTGTTTCTATAAATTATGGGAACGTATCAAAAAAAATCAACAAATTAGTCTTGATACAATTATTCAACAGCTTAAAATTGCGAAGACTCAGTATTAATCAAAATTGATCTGGACTTAGTTATTGACTACGAATGTTTGGCAAATTACATGTTGCTATGACAAGTTTAGCGTGGCTATTTATTAATGGCTTTTTTGTTAAAGATTATTGGGTATATAATTGTCTTTAATGGCTAGTTAAATCCATCAATAAAATATTGAATTAAGTGTAAAGAATTACAATGAAAAAAAAGGTAAGTTTGGAACTATAAAAAAGTACCGTTTTAGAGTACCGAAAAGTATAGATATCGACCGTTTTTCGGACTCCACACTCTGTAAGATACTGATAATAAAGTGTAATAAATTTGACCAGCTGCTGGTTGCTGGTTGTTGGTTGTTGGTTGTTGGTTGTTGGAAAAAACACTTTTACATTTTATATGTTTAGTTTTTCATTTATAATTTTAGAATTGGTTGTTGATTTGTTGATTCATAATTCGTTATCAACTTTTCATTTTTCATTTTTCACTTATAACTTTTCACTTTTAGTTTTTAGTTTTTAGTTTTTAGTTTTTAGTTTTTCACTTATAACTTTTAACTTTTCATCCAATTGGCTCTACTTTAGTAGAATAATTTTATCTTGCAGACTTTTAAAATAGACGCATGAAATTATTAAAATCACTCGATAAGTTATTGGCAAGTATGGGAAATATTAGTTCTATGGAACGTACTCATATTGATACACATACGGAAAATAAAATGCAAGAAGTTGCTGGCGAACAACTAGCTACTTCTGAACATGGAGGAATTTGGGCAGCACTTCAAGAATTGAATGGATATGTTTTTATGGAAGTTACCGTTTTAGGTACTACGAAAATTAAAACGTTGAAAGGAGTTACATTGACATTTTTAGGCGATAATGAATTAACGTTAACTTCTGATTCTTATGAAATTAATTCAGATTTTTCAAATGTTTCTACGCGTTGGATGACCGCAATTAGCTTTGAAATTACTAAGAAAGATTTAAACTTTATTCAAAAGAAAAAATTCAATCAAGTGCGACTCGATTTTAAGAAGAAATCGTTGTTGTTTGATGCGAAGAAATAG
Source organism: Kordia antarctica (assembly GCF_009901525.1). Lineage (NCBI taxonomy): Bacteria > Pseudomonadati > Bacteroidota > Flavobacteriia > Flavobacteriales > Flavobacteriaceae > Kordia > Kordia antarctica. The sequence continues at coordinate 4,664,310 of NZ_CP019288.1, read as the reverse complement.
TTATGAGTTATGAGTTAAAATTAATAATACTCAATACTAATATCTCACAACTAAAAACCTGTATGCTTCGCATAATGGCGCCATTTTTCAACACATTCTGCAATATCTGTAGGAACTTCTGAGTTGAAACTCATCTTCTCGCCTGTTCGCGGATGAATGAATCCGAGCGTTTTTGCATGCAATGCTTGTCTCGGTAAAATCTTGAAACAATTATCTACAAATTGTTTGTATTTGGTAAAGGTTGTTCCTTTTAAAATACGTTCGCCACCATAACGCGAATCATTGAATAATGTATGACCAATGTGTTTCATGTGTACACGAATTTGATGCGTACGACCCGTTTCTAACTGACATGAAACTAACGTTACATATCCTAAACGTTCTAAAACTTTGTAATGTGTAACGGCTGCTTTTCCTTTTTCAGCTTCATCTCCAAAGAAAACAGTATTCTGCAATCTATTTTTAGGATGACGACCAATATTACCTTCAATAGTTCCTTCGTCTTCTGCTACATTTCCCCAAACTAACGCATAGTAAATACGCTCCGAAGTTTTGTTAAAAAACTGCTTTGCCAAATGCGTCATAGCTTCTTCCGTTTTGGCTACAACCAATAAACCACTGGTATCTTTATCTATTCGATGTACTAATCCTGGGCGATCGCTGGAGTTTTTTGGAAGATTATCAAAGTGATAAATCAATGCGTTAATCAACGTTCCTGAGTAGTTTCCGTGTCCTGGATGCACAACCATTCCCGCAGGTTTGTTGACAACTAATAAGTCTTCATCTTCATAAACAACATCAACCGGAATGTCTTCGCCAACTAATAAGTTTTCATGTGGCGGATGCGCAAATAAAACTCTGATGACGTCATTTCCTTTTACTTTGTAATTTGATTTTACGGCAACGTCATTTACAAGAATGTTTCCATCTTTGGCTGCTTGCTGAATTTTATTTCGCGTAGCATTTTCAATGAAATTCATTAAATATTTGTCAACACGTAATGGTTGTTGTCCTTTTTCGGCTGTAAACGAATAGTGTTCGTACAATTCGTCTGATTCTTCTTGTGTTTCTGGAAAGTTATTCTCCTGCATTGTTATCATTTTCGTCATTAGCACTTGATCCTCCTGGACGATTTCCGTTTCCTAGAATCAATTCTATTTTTGATGTTTTTGGAAGTCTATCTCCTGGCGAAATAGGTTTTCCTTTGTATTGCATACCTAAAACCATATCTTTTCCGATATTGTCTTTGTAGCTTACTTTTTCTACTTCAAATCCAACAGCATTTAAGGTAGATTCCGCAGTTCTTCTTGTAATTTGAATCACGTAAGGAATTGTAATTTCTCTGTATTTAGAAGGATTTATTTTTAGGTATATTTTTCGATTTTCTTTTACTTTTTCGCCTGCTGCTGGACTTTGCTCAATTACGGAGAATGCAGGATAATCTGGATTGTAATTGATGGTATCTTGTAATTTATAATCCAAATCGTTTAGCGCTAATTTTTCTTTTGCTTCTTCAAAAGAGAGTTTGCTCAAATCTGGAACGGTTTTAAATTCTCCGTTATTAGTAGAGTAATTTAGCCATTGCATGATTAAAAAAACCAACACAATAATTACACCAACAGCAATTCCAACATGTTTTAAGAATCCTTTAGAGAATATAAACTTAATAAAATCCATTTACAATACGTTTTAATGCGACAAATATACATACTATTATTCCTATTATTGTACTTTGATTTGTCATCAAATACATTTACTTTCGTTTATAGAACGTTTATTTCAGTTATTTCTTATTCAAATGAAGAAAAATATAGCCATTATTATGGGCGGTTATTCTAATGAATACGCCATTTCACTTAAAACTGGAAGTGTAGTTTATAAACATTTAGACAGCGAAAAATATAGTCCGTACAAGGTTCATATTTTTAAAGATAAATGGGTTTGTGTCACTACTGTTGGAAAGGAATTTCCAATTGATAAAAATGATTTTTCCGTAACTATTGACGATATTAAAATTACGTTTGATTGTGTGTTTAATGCAATTCATGGAACGCCTGGAGAAGATGGTTATATTCAAGGATATTTAGCGCTTTTAGGAATTCCACAGACAAGTTGTGGAATGTACCAAGCAGCACTGACGTTTAATAAACGTGATTTATTGTCTGCCTTAAAACCCTATGGAATTAAATGTGCGACTTCGTATTATTTGAATGTTGGTGATAAAATTGATGAAAAAGCAATTGTTGCCAAAGTTGGTTTGCCATGTTTTGTGAAAGCGAATAAAGCAGGAAGTAGTTTTGGAATTTCGAAAGTTTATAAACTAGAAGAATTACAAAATGCGGTTGCTGTTGCACTGAAAGAAGATGATGAAGTGATTATTGAATCGTTTTTGGATGGTGTAGAAGTTTCTGTTGGAGTAATTAATTTTAAAGGAAAAATTACCGTATTGCCAATTACCGAAATTGTGTCTGATAATGACTTTTTTGATTATGAAGCAAAGTATTTAGGCAAATCGCAAGAAATTACGCCTGCACGAATTTCGACTGAAATGGCTGAAAAAGTATCCAAAATTGCCAAAAACATCTATAAAATTTTAAAAATGGAAGGTTTTTCGCGAAGTGAATTTATTTTTAAAGACGATGAACCTCATCTTTTAGAAGTAAATACAGTTCCTGGAATGACCGAAGAAAGTATTTTGCCACAACAAGCAAAAGCAGCAAGAATTTCATTGCCCGAATTATTTGGGAATGCTGTTGAATTGGCTTTGGCTAAAAAGTAGTACCTTGTATTTTTGATTGAAATTTTAAAGCAATGAAACGAGCTATTTTCCCAGGATCTTTTGATCCGTTTACGTTAGGACATTACGATATTATTAAACGTGGCGTGAAGCTGTTTGATGAAATTATTGTAGCAATTGGCGTGAATGCTGACAAAAAATATATGTTCAGTTTGGAACAACGTAAAAAATTTATTGAAGATTCTTTTAAGGATGAACCAAAAGTAACTGTGGTTACGTATGAAGGTTTAACAGTTCATTTTTGTGAAAAGAATAACATTGATTTTATCCTTCGTGGACTTCGTAATCCTGCCGATTTTGAGTTTGAAAAAGCCATTGCACATACCAATCGTGATTTAGCGCCTGTAGAAACTGTCTTTTTACTAACAGCCGCAAGTACATCGTATATTTCATCTTCTATTGTTCGTGATGTAATTCGCAATAACGGAGATTATACGTTGTTGGTTCCTGTGAGTGTTCGGGTTGGTTAGGAATTAGGAATTAGGAATTAGGAATTAGGAATTAGGAAAAATATTTTTTTCATTTAGAATTCAGCTATTTTTATTTGGAATTTCTTCACAAAACTTCAACATTCAACATTCAACATTCCTTGTTCGATATTCGATATTTTTCAACTTCAACTTCAACTTCAAAATAACAAAGTACTTCTCGATACAATTTTTCTTCATTTCATTCCGAAAAACCACTCGAAGAGACGTTATAATTATCGAGCCTGCGAGGTAAGTCCGCCAGTAAAATTTTAATTTAAAAGTTGAAAGGTTTATGAGTTTATCTAATATGTAAATAATTCACATACCAAAATACAAAGAGCGTAGCGATACTAAAGGCGAAGCCGTTTCCAAAAGCGATACCAACATTCCAAAAGCGAAGCGAGTCCAAAACAACTACTTCATATACTTCTGAATCAATGCAAATAATTGTTCCGCTACAAACGGTTTTAAAATCATATCGTTCATTCCTGAATTGACAATTTTAGGTAAACTATCATCCAATGAAACTGCTGTAAAAGCTATGATTGGTACTTCTTTATTAAATTTCCGAATAGCTATTGTAGCCTCATAACCGTCCATTTCTGGCATGTGAATATCCATCAAAATGACATCGTACTGATTGTGTTTTACAATTTCAATAGCTTCCGCGCCACTTGCCACAATATCTGTGGTAATTTTTTTGGTAGATAGAATTTTCTTTGTCAACATCTGATTGATTTTATTATCATCAACCACTAACATTTTTAATTGACTGAAATCTACATCATCCAAATGAACTTCTATATTCATCTCAACACCTTCCATAGCTTTCGGGAAGCGAATGTCGAATGTAAATGTAGTACCAACGTTTTCTCTACTTTCTAAATAAATGTCACTATTGTAGACTTCTAATAATTTTTTCACAATCGATAATCCTAAACCAGAACCTTGATATTCTTCATTGATCGCTTCATGGTTTTGCGAAAACATTTCAAATACTGTTTCCTGTCTTTCTTTCGCAATTCCGATTCCAGTATCTTGCACACAGAAATGCAGTTGTACGTCTCCTAGGGTTTCTTCTACCTTTTCTACACTTAAACGAATCGTTCCACCTTTGGTAAATTTAATGGCGTTACTGATAAGGTTGATGAGTATTTGCGAAATTTTTAAACTATCGCCAACTAACAATTCTGGAATTTCTTTATCATAGGCAATATTCAATTCGTTTTCACGATCTTTTATCAGCAAATCAAACGATTTTACAATATTATCAATATTTGCTTTTAGGTTGAATGTTGATGCGCCAATTGTAATCGTATTGTCTTCTAGTTTGTTGGCTTGCAGAATATTATTCACTAATGATAATAAATGATCGCCCGAAAATTTTAATGATTTTAAGTATTGTTGTTGTGATGGTTTTGGATTTTCTTCTAATAGTAAATGTGTAATTCCTGTCACGGCATATAAAGGTGTTCTCAATTCGTGACTCATCATGGAAAAGAAGTTTGACTTTGTTTTAGACGTCATTTCCGCCTTTAGTTTTGCTTCTTCCAATTTGTTGTGTTTCAAGCGAAGCAACTTGTTACTTTTTATCTTTTTATAAATCGTTTTAATAATTAATGTTCCTAAAATGATACAACCAATTAAGAGCAATATAATAATTACTAGAATCGCTTTAAATTGATTCATACTAACACTTTTTTGAAAATTTCTTTCTTCCCCTAATTCATCTAATTGAAGTTGATCTTTTCGTAAATTATAATTTGCTAATAGTTCTTTTTGCACAAGATCTTGATCTTCATCTAATTTCTTCTTTAGATTTTCTTGATAATTCAGTTGTGCCATTCGTTGCTTATCTACTTCTCCTTTCGTTTTGTAGATTTCCGCTAATTGCTTGTATGATTTTGCAAGATCCGACACATGGACATACTCATTCGTAGTATGTTTTTCTAAGAAATTTTGTGCTTTTTCAAAATCTCTCAAATGATAATATGCATCGCCTTTGGTGTATTCTAAATAATTAATGCGCACCGTATACATCATCTTTTCAGATTTTATATTTTTTACACGCACCATCATTTCGTCTAAAAAGAGCAACAATTCTTCATAGTTATTTTCCTCTTGAAGTAATACAATTTTAACCCAATCCATAACTAAAACATCTTCCATATTGCCAGAAGCTTCAGCTATTTTATACCCTTTTTGTAAATATTGATATGCTTTTTTATACTCTTTTTCGTTTTTCGAGATGTTAGATAAATTATGATATGAGAGTACAATTTCATGTTTATTATCAAGTTCTTGCTGGATTTTGAGTGCTTTTTCGTAATATTTCCGTGCCTTATTGCGATACTGCATTTTACTATATGTATCTCCTAATACATTGTATGATTGCGCCAATGAAGCATCATCTTCATTCCTTGTAGCATGTTGTATAGCGAGGTAACTGTACGAAAGTGCTTTTCCAAAACTATAGGATCTAGCCAAGTAGAAAGCTTTCGTATTTAACTTTTTAATACTATCAGCAGACACTTCTTGCGCAACTAATTGCGAACAAGCAAACAAGCAAAGGACGATATGTAGTAATTTATTATTCTTCACTTGATTCGTATATTACATACTCAATTTTATCATACAATAATTCTGGCTCAAAAGGTTTACTGATAACGCCACTAATTTTTGTGTCAACCACTTTTGCATACGCATCCGATATTTCCATTGCTGTTAAAAGAATGATCGGAATGTTGTTATCGTTTTCTCTAATTTTTTGAATGGTTTGAAGTCCGTTCAATTTTGGCATAAACATGTCCATTAGTATGAGGTCAAAATCTTGTTTATCCAAAATATCTAATGCAGAAAAACCACTGTGCACTACTTTTGTTTCTATTTGTTTACGTTCTAAAATTTTCTGTGTCAACAACCCATTTACAGCATTATCATCTACAATTAAAATTTTCAGATTGCTGAAATTATATTCTTTGTTTTCAAATTCTTGCTCCGTAATTTCAGAAACTTCGGCTTTGCGCAATATCAATTCAAAATAAAATTCTGAACCTCTGTTTAATACGCTTCGTAAGTGTAATTTGGATTTTAATACTTTTAATAGATTGTTTACCGTTGTCAATCCTAAACCTAAATCGAGATAGCCATTATCTTCAGTTAAAATGATTCCTTTTTCAAGGTTTTCAAAAATGATATGTTTCTTTTGTTGCGGAATCCCCAAACCATTGTCCTTTATAGAGAATTTCAACACCACAATTTCTGCTGTTTCTGCAATCTGACTGATTTTTAATCGAATCGTTGCTTCCATATTATACCGAACCGCATTATCCAATAGATTGAAAAGAACTTGAGAAATTTTCAGACTATCACCTAGCAATTCACGTGGAATATTTTCGTCAATTTTTACATCAATCGTATTCCGATTCTCTTTGACCAAAAAGTTTACAGAAGTTAATACGTTTTTGATACTTTTTCGCAAATCAACACTTTCTTCTATCGTCTTCATTTTACTAGCTTCAATTTTATTCATTTGTAGAATATTATTGATGATTGCCAGTAAATGTTCGCCTGAAAATTTTAATGATTTTAAATACTGTTCTTGGTATTTTTCGGGTTTTTCAAGCAGTAATAAATTCGTCATTCCAATAATTGCATATAAAGGTGTTCGCAATTCGTGACTTATTAACGAAAAGAAATTTGATCGAATTTTAGATACATTTTCAATCTGCTTTTTTGCTTCAAACAATTCTCGGTTTTGTCCGCTTAACAATGCATTTGTTTTAACTCTTGCGCGCTGATTCAAGTAGAAAACACATAATAACAAGGCTAAAACAATTAAAATGATAATTAAAATAAAGATTGATTTCTTGTAATATTTAATATACATTTCTTTCGCCGCTTGTTCATTTTCTATGTTTTCTAAATGATCTTCATAGGCGTCAATTCCATATTTTACAACAATCTCTGAGAGTGTTTTTTCTTTTTTCTGAACATAGAATATTTCATAATACTGAATATGCTTTTCCAAAGCTTCTAGTGCTGCTTCTTTATCACCTTTTTTGTCGTATATCTTTGCTAAACCTTCGTATGTCAATGCTAACAATTCAATATGTGCTACGTTTTCTAAGTCACACAAAGAAATTGTTTTTTGGAATTGTTTTTCAGCTTCTGCTAGTTTCTCTTGTCCAAATAATGATTGTCCTTTGAAATAATATGCTGTTTCTATTATTTTAGATGTTGGAAGATACTTAGGATTATCAATACAATATTCCAGCACTTTTTCGAAGCAATCTTCCGCTTTTGCGTATTCTTTCTTGCTTAAGTATAATTGCCCAATAGTATATTTTGGATAGATAGAATTAAAATCATTAGGAACCTTTTCGGAAAGTGCCAAACTACGTTTTAGTTGCGTTTCTGCCACTTCATATTCATTGTTTTCGTAAAAATAAGAACCAATGTCATGATACACTTTCATCAAGCCAATTTCATTATTTGAATCTGTATAATATGAAGCTACATTCGTTTGGTTTTCAATGGCTAACGCTCCATAATCCATCCGAATATATACAATTCCTAATGTTTTATAGCTTTCAGCGACCAAACTGTCATTATCAATAAGGCTAGCATATTTTAATGCTTCTTGACTGTTGCTAAGTGCTTGATTAAATTTTTGGTGTAGCGAAAGTTCTTTAGCCGATTCGTGCAATCGGATAATACTATCTTTATCAACGGTACGACCTATTTGTCCATGTGATACAGATGCAAAGACAAAAAATAGTAAAAATACACGTATGGTATTCATGGTTTATAGACAGGCTAAAATATGTCGAAAAAGGTACAAAAATTAGTGCTGTTTCCTACGTAATTTAACCTATACTTGGTAAATAATTATTTCTCAGGACTCGTCATCACGTAGTATCTTGGATCGTCGACAGCATCTTCAATCACATTTGCTAATTTAGGTGATGCTTTCACCATCAAAGCTTTACAATCTTCACTTAAATGTTTCACACGCAATTGCTTTCCTGCTGCTTCGTATTTTTGTATTAGATTGAAAATTGCTTCCAATGCAGAATGATCTGAAACTCTTGATTCCATAAAGTCAATAACCACTTTTTCTGGATCATTTTTGATATCAAATTTATTATTAAATGCTTGAATGCTTCCAAAGAATAAAGGCCCAAAAATCTCGTATACTTTCGTTCCATCATCTTGAATACGTTTTCTAGCACGAATTCGTTTTGCATTTTCCCATGAAAATACCAACGCTGAAATAATAACTCCAGCAATTACAGCAACTGCTAAATCTTTCCAAACCGTAATTAAAGAAACGGCAATTAAAATAATAGCATCACTTACTGGTATTTTGTTTAAAATTCTAAAACTACTCCAAGCAAATGTTCCAATAACAACCATGAACATGACACCAACTAACGCCGCAATTGGCACTTGTTCTATCAAGCCTGACGCAAATAATATGAAACATAACAAAGCTAATGCAGCAACAATTCCTGAAAGTCTTCCGCGTCCGCCACCTTTTATATTAATGATTGATTGTCCAATCATTGCGCAACCGCCCATTCCACCGAAAAGTCCGTTTAGAATGTTTGCGCCACCTTGTGCCAAACACTCCCGATTACCATTTCCACGAGTTTCCGTCAATTCGTCCACTAAGTTTAATGTCATTAACGATTCTATCAATCCGATAGCTGCTAAAATAAACGCGTAAGGTGCCATTATTAATAAGCTTTTCATGCTCCATAATTCAGCCGCAAATATGCTCGTTTGGAATTGTGGCAAATCACCTTTCAATCCAGTTACTTCTCCTCCACTTCCTTCAATAATAAACGATTTTACGGTTGCAACATCAACATTTCCGAAAATTACAATCGCAGAAACTACCGCAATCGCAATTAATGCTTCTGGTAATTTCTTAGTTAATTTTGGCAATCCCCACATTATCAACATCGTCAAACCTACCAAACCAAGTGTAAACCATAAAGTTGCGCCTTCGAGCCACGTTTTACTATCACCAGTTCCTGTTTTGAACATTTCTAATTGAGACATAAAAATTACAATAGCCAAACCGTTTACAAATCCCATCATTACTGGATGCGGAATCAATCGGACAAATTTTCCAAGTTTAAAAACTCCTGCCATTGCTTGAATTACTCCAACCATTAATAATGTGATGAATAAAAATTGAAGTCCTTGTTCGCCTAAATCGGTACCTGCGCCAAATTCGTTTCCTTTTTTTACTAAAGCGATCATTACAACTGCCATTGCTCCTGTTGCTCCAGAAATCATACCTGGTCGTCCACCGAAAATTGCGGTAATAATTCCCATCATAAAAGCTCCATAAAGTCCAACCATTGGCGGAACATCAGCTACAAAAGCAAACGCAACAGCTTCTGGCACTAATGCCAAGGCAACTGTTAATCCGCTTAAAATATCATTTTTGGCATTCGCCGCTCTCTTTCTAATAAACTCAGTCATAATTCTTTGCTCTTGTTTTCTTAAATTTAAGAAGCGGCAAAAATACAGTTATTATTTCTACTAACAAGTTTTTGAGAATGCTTTGTCTGCTTAGATTTCTTATTTTTTGATTAAGTTTGACAAGCCAAAACTCATTTTTATGAAAAAAGTATGCTTCCTTCTAAGTCTTTCATTATTTTTTGCATGTAATTCTGATAAAACAACTTCAAAAGTTACACCTGATTTTACTACAATTTTCGAAAAATCTGGCGGAACGCAAACGCCAACGTATTCAGAAGTTATTGAGTATTATGAAGCTTTGGCAGAAAGTTATTCTCAGATTCATTTGGAAACCGTCGGAACTACCGACGCAGGATTTCCGTTGCATTTAGTCACTTTTAATCCTGATGGAGATTTTAATTTTGATGCGATTCGAAAAGAAAAAACAATTGTTTTAGTAAATAATGGAATTCATCCTGGCGAAAGTGACGGAATTGACGCTACAATGATGCTGATGCGAGATTTGGCAAATGGCACAAAGAAATCGCCTAAAAACGTAGTGATTTCAGCAATTCCTGTATATAATGTTGGCGGAAGTTTGAATCGAAATTCTGGTACAAGAGCCAATCAAAATGGTCCAGAAGCATATGGTTTTCGCGGAAACGCTCAAAATTATGATTTAAACAGAGATTTTATAAAATCGGACACTCGAAATGCAAAAGCTTTTGCTGAAATTTTTCATAAAGTACAACCTGATGTTTTTGTAGATAATCATGTAAGTAATGGCGCAGATTATCAATATACATTGACACATTTATTTACACAACATAATAAATTAGGACACGAAGCTGGCACATTTTTACACAAAACCATGATGCCCGATTTAGAAGCAACTTTACAAAAAAATAATTGGGACATTACGCCGTATGTAAATGTTTTTGGCAGCACGCCAAACGAAGGTTTTTCACAATTTTTCGATTCGCCACGCTATTCTACAGGATATACAACATTGTTTAACACACTTGGTTTAATGGTGGAAACGCACATGCTAAAACCGTACAAACAGCGTGTTGAAGGAACATATGCTTTGATGGACGCGTTGATTGAAAATATAGAAACGAAACATTATAAAGACATAAAATTGATTCGAGAAAAGACGCATCAATCATTTTTGAATGATTCAAAATATGTTGTTCAGTGGGAATTGGACAAAAGCAAAGAAACTATTTTGAACTTTAAAGGCTACGAAGGAACTTTTATTGAAAGTGATTTGACAGGTCAGAAACGACTCAAATACGATGCAACAAAACCATTTACGAAAGAAGTAAAATATTCGAATTACTTCAAACCAAAAAAAGAAATTACAGTTCCAAAAGCATATATAATTCCTAAAGGTTGGCATACAATTTTAGAATTGCTTTCGCTGAATAATGTGACGATGAATCCTATTGAAAATGATACTATTATCAATGTAGAAACCTATCATATTAAAGATTTTAAAACATCAAAAAATCCGTATGAAGGTCATTACACACATTACGATACGGAAGTCACAAAAACGTCACAAGAGATTCGTTTTAAAAAAGGCGATATTATAGTATATACAAATCAGCTTGCGTTTCGTTATTTACTAGAAATATTAGAACCAGAAGCTGTAGATTCATTTTTTAATTGGAACTTTTTTGATACGATTTTACAGCAAAAAGAAGGTTTTTCCGCGTATGTTTTTGAAGATGAAGCAAAAGAGTTGTTAGCTAAGAATCCTGAATGGAAAAAAGAATTTTTAGATTTAAAAACACAAGATACAGCGTTTGCAAATAGTGCTTCAAAACAGTTACGTTGGATTTACAAAAAGTCAGATCATTATGAAAAGGCGCATTTGCGATATCCTATTTTTAGAATTCAAAAATAATTTGATAATGTGTCGATTTGAAGATTTGAAAATGCTTCAATCATTTAATTTTTCAATTTTTCAATTAATTTTAAAACAACAACTTTATATTTTCATATGAATTTTGAAGTGCTTCTTTGGTTTCTGCTTCGTTCTTCCAAGTAACTTGCATAATACCTTCTTCTTCTTCCGGAATTAGTTCGCCAGCATACGTCGTTTGCATTGCATACCAATGTGTTAACTTTAATCTATATTCGCCATTTCGTTTAAATATGTGATAGGTATTCTTTAAAAAGTGATTAATCATTAAACCTTTTACGCCAGTTTCTTCAACGACTTCACGAATAGCGGTTTCTTCAATATCTTCACCTTTTTCAGTTTTTCCTTTGGGCAAATCCCACTTTCCATTTCTAAAAATAAATAAAACGTCTCCTTTTGTATTTTTTACCAAACCGCCAGCGGCTTCAACCAAAGGCAATTTTTTATATAAAAGTGGTAATAATTCGTCACTATTGTCGTGATAAAGTATCGCTTTGTCTAATTTTCCAGATGATATTTTCCCTATAAGCCATTCAAAATCAACATCTTTTAAGAGGAAAGTGTCAGAAATTTCAGTTTTTTTAACTTCATTTGATAAAATAATGAACCTTTCATTGATAAAAACTTTATACATTTGCATTATGATTTTTGATAAAAATACAGCCAAAAAGACTGCCGAATTATTGTTGCAAATTAACGCAATTAAATTACAACCACAAGAACCTTTTACATGGGCTTCTGGTTGGAAATCTCCAATATATTGTGATAATAGGATCACATTATCATTTCCTCCGATACGTAATTATCTGAGAGAACAGTTCGCAAAGCATATCGAAATTGAGTACGGAAAGCCCGATGTCATTGCTGGTGTAGCAACTGGTGCTATTGGAATTGGAATTTTGGTAGCAGAATATTTAGGGCTTCCTTTTGTATATGTGAGACCTGAAGCAAAAAAGCACGGAAGACAAAATCAGATTGAAGGATTTATTCAAAAAGGGCAAAATGTTGTCGTTGTAGAAGATTTGATTAGTACCGGAAAAAGTAGCTTAAATGCAGTGAAAGCTTTGAAAGAAGCTGAAGTAAATGTAAAAGGAATGGTGGCCATTTTTTCGTATAATTTTGACATTGCAAAAGAAAATTTTGAGACTGCTGATGTTAATTTACACACATTGAGTAATTACGAAAACCTTTTGGAGCAAGCGTTAGACACAAATTATATTACGTCTGCTGAACTTGAAACTTTAGAAGCTTGGCGAAAAGATCCTGCAAGTTGGAACGTTAATTGATTAGAATATCTGAAAAAATAATAATACATGAATTTAGAAAGCCCAAAAGTTACCGTAAATAAAACACCGCAAGAACTTTACGATTTTTTGACGAATGTTGAAAACTTTGAAAAATTAATGCCCGAAAGTATTAGTAAGTTTGAAGTGTTGGCGGAAGGAAAGTTTGTTTTTGCTTTAAAAGGAATGCCAGAAATTGTTCTGAAATTAAAAGAAAGTACGCCGCCAAACCAAGTTGTATTAGGTGCTGCTTCTGACAAATTACCATTTACACTTACTGGAAACATTCAGGAGTTAGAAGCTGGAAAAAGCGAAGCACAATTACTTTTTGAAGGAAAATTTAATCCAATGATGGCAATGATGATTAAAGGTCCAATTGGTAAATTTGTGAACACACTTGCGGAGAATATGAGTAAGTTGTAGTTAGGTTGTTTGTTGATTGTTGATTGTTGATTGTTGATTTGTAAAATAATTTAACGAATGACCGTCAAGTAAAATCCAGATAAACACAGAACAAATAAACGAATAAACAAAAAAGCGAAGCACAACATAAGCAAAGTTTCAGTTTAAAAGTTGAAAGGTTTATAAGTTTATCTAATGAGCAAATAATTCACATACCAAAATACTAAAAGCGAAGCGATTCCAAAAGCAAAGCGATCTAAAAGCGAAGCGAGTCCAAATCAGTACATCAACTTTATTTCCTTCAAATCAAAAGCAGTCATAATATCATCTTCTAGTAAGATGTTTAATTTTCCATCTTCGGAAACTCCTTGAATAAATCCCATAAAAAGTTTTCCATTTGGCATTTTAAACGTAGACGGTTTATCTTTTCGGAACAATAACGATTCATATTCATTTTTTAATAGTTCAAACGATCTTTCGGTAATCAAATGTGAATACTTTTTCAGTTGCTTTGCAATTTCAAACATCACTTCATCTAAATCAAAATGAACGCCTGTGCTTTTTTTTAACGAAGAAGCATTTAAGCCAACTTTAAAAACTGTTTGATTTACATTTAAGCCAATTCCGATAATTGCTGCTGTCATTTTGCTGTTTTGTATGACATTTTCAATCAAAATTCCACATATTTTTTGATTCTCTGACAAAATGTCGTTTGGCCATTTTATTGCTAATTTCGGTACTTGAAAATGTTTTAGCGCATTATAAATAGCCAATGAAGTTGCCATACTCATATAGAATGCTTCTTCATTTTCCAAACAAAAAATCTTTTTAAAGACACTAAACGTAAGGTTTTTTCCTTTTTCGGCATTCCATTTTGTTCCCATCTGACCTTTTCCTGCGGTTTGTAAAGCTGCTGTTACTATGGTAAAATCGGGGAGCTTTTCTTCCATACTTAGCTGTCGTAAGTAGGTATTCGTGGAATCAATGGCATCAAGTTTGATTATTTTCATTGTATATTTAAAAATTCTTTACGTATTCTTATGTTAATGGAGTTACAAATAAGATTTAAAAGTAATACTTTTGTACAAAATATAAATAATTGAATGACAAAAATTGAGGTTAGCACGGATCAATTGATCACGGGCATCATAAAAGGAATAGAAGAAGTAAAAGGAAATGATATCACCATCTTAGACTTACGCGAAATAGACAATACAGTTTGTGACTACTTTATCATATGCAATGGAACTTCAAATACGCAAGTAAATGCCATTGTAGGTTCAGTACAAAAAATGGTGAGTAAGGAGTTGAAAGACAAACCGTGGCACATAGAAGGTTCGGAAAATGCTGAATGGGTTTTAATGGATTATGTGAATGTAGTTGTTCATGTGTTTCAAAAACATATCCGCGAATTTTATGATATTGAAGGACTTTGGGGAGACGCTAAAGTAACTTCTATTCAAGCAAATTATTAAAAACTACATTATAATTTAATGGCAAACGATAACAAAAACACAACAAAAAAACCTAAGTTCAATGCATATTGGATTTATGGTTTGATAGGAGTTTTTCTCATTTTCTTAATATTTACAAATGATTCAGATTCGAGCGACAAAGTATCTTACTCGAAATTTAAAGAATTGATTGAGTATAATGATGTAGAAACTATCAAGGTTACCACAAACAATACAGTTGCAGAAATTTTCTTAAAAGAAGGTGCAGCCGAGAAAGATGCCTATAAAGGATTGGTAAATAAAAAAAGTAGTTTTCTCCTTATGGGAGGAGAATCTGCAGATTTTACTATCAAATATCTAAACCTGAAAAATTTTGAAGATTATCTGAACGAAATTAAAGAAGAGAAAAAACTTGATTTTGAAATAGAATCGACACAACAAAATAATTCAATTTCAAACTTCATATTCAGTATTTTACCATTTGTACTTATCATTGGTGTTTGGATTTTCATCATGCGCAGAATGTCTGGCGGCGGCGCTGGCGGCGGCGGCGGACAGATTTTCAATATAGGAAAATCGAAAGCAAAATTATTTGACGAAAAAACAGATATTAAATCATCATTTAAAGATGTTGCTGGATTAGAAGGTGCAAAAGAAGAAGTACAAGAAATTGTAGACTTCTTAAAAAATCCTGAAAAATATACATCTCTTGGTGGAAAAATTCCGAAAGGAGCTTTATTAGTTGGACCTCCAGGAACTGGTAAAACATTGCTTGCAAAAGCGGTTGCAGGAGAAGCACAAGTGCCTTTCTTCTCGCTTTCAGGTTCTGATTTCGTAGAAATGTTTGTTGGTGTTGGAGCTTCTAGAGTTCGTGATTTATTTAAACAAGCAAAAGAAAAATCGCCTGCAATTATATTTATTGATGAAATTGATGCGATTGGACGCGCCCGTGGAAAAAACAATTTTACAGGTTCTAACGATGAACGTGAAAATACATTAAATCAATTATTAACAGAAATGGACGGTTTCGGAACCAATACAAATGTAATTGTAATGGCAGCAACAAACCGAGCTGATATTTTAGATAAAGCTTTAATGCGTGCAGGACGTTTTGATAGACAAATTTATGTTGATCTTCCTGATTTGAATGAACGAAAAGAAATCTTTGAAGTACATTTAAAACCACTTAAAAAAGCAGATAATTTAGATACTGACTTTTTATCAAAACAAACACCAGGTTTCTCTGGAGCTGATATTGCAAATGTTTGTAATGAAGCTGCCCTAATTGCCGCAAGAAAAGGTAAGAAAGCTGTTGAAAAGCAAGATTTCTTAGATGCTGTTGACAGAATTGTTGGTGGATTAGAGAAGAAGAATAAAATCATTAAACCAGAAGAAAAACGAAGAATTGCGTATCATGAAGCTGGACACGCAACTATAAGTTGGATGACGGAACATGCAGATCCATTAGTAAAAGTAACGATTGTTCCTAGAGGACAAGCACTTGGAGCTGCTTGGTATTTACCAGAAGAAAGACAAATAACTACAAAAGAACAATTGCTTGATAAAATGTGTTCTTTACTTGGTGGTCGTGCAGCAGAAGAAGTAGAAATGGGGAATTACTCAACGGGAGCGCAAAATGATTTAGAGCGTACAACCAAACAAGCTTCTGCGATGGTTACAATTTACGGATTGAGCGACGAAATTGGACATTTATCATATTATGACAGTTCAGGACAATCTGATCAGACATTCTTAAAACCATATTCTGAAAAAACAGCAGAAAAAATTGATGCAGAAATTCGCAAAATGATCGACGAACAATATGCAAGAGCTATACAAATTTTGACTAATAATAAAGATAAGTTGACAACGCTTGCTGAATTACTTTTAGAAAAAGAAGTAATCTTTAAAGATGACTTAGAAAGAATTTTCGGAGCAAGATTGTTTACTAATTCTGACGAAATAAGCGATTCAGAAGAATAGTTCATCACATTATAAAATATTTACCTTTAAAAAATCTCGATTTATCGCTAGCATAAGTCGAGATTTTCTATCTTTACATCAACTTATACAAATTCATAAACTACAATTGGCTCCATGAGTCTTTTTAAGAAAATTTTCGGCTCCAAATCTAAACCTCAACAAGAATCTAATTCTTTAGATGAGCGTGGCAGATATATGCCACAAGTAGAACTTCCAATTGACGAACGTTTTACTATTAATTTCCAAAAAAATGGCGGTAAATTTCTATACTGCGATTCTTTCACGGATGTATATAACAATTTAGAAAATATACTGATCGAAAATGGTTGGGAAGGAAAAGAAGTATTATGCTTTGATGCCCAACTTCATGAGCGTTTTGATAATTTTGATTTGAAGTTTTCAAAAATCAACATGAATGCAAGTTTCTACTTAGCTTCTTGCGAATATTTAATTGCCGATAATGGTTCTATCTTAGTTTGTTCTAATCAAATAAGAGAAAAAAAACTCAACGACTTACCCGATAATTTTGTCATTCTTGCAACCACAAGTCAACTTGTAAGCGCTATTGGCGAGGGTTTACGCAGCATTAAGAATAAATACAAGTCGAATTTCCCTAATAATATTACGACGATCAAGCATTTTCAAGTACAAGAAGAAAAGGACTTTTTATCTTACGGAAGTAGCTCAAAAAACTTATATTTGCTGCTCTTGGAAGACCTCTAAAATGAAAGAACTTTTAACGCGATCTTTAACAGGATTGCTTTTTATAACACTTTTAATATTTTCAGTATTTTATTCTGAAACAGCTATTTTAGCTGTATTCACGATATTTGGGTTGTTATGTATGTTTGAATTTAGCAAACTAATTAACTTAAAAGGGTTTATTCAGTACATCGTATTCTTACTCATGATTGGCATATTTGTGCTCTGGAAGCTGCTTCAAACTGAAGTCAAAATTGAAGAAGCTACCATGATTTTATTGGTACTTTCCATATTTGTCTCACTTTTCTTAATCAGAGACTTATTCACAAAAAAAATAATTCCACTCTTCAAATTTAAAAAATACTTGCTCACTACTTTTTACATTAGTAGCAGTTTTGCATTTCTATTATTAATTCCGCACGCAACCAACAGTTACGAACCATACATTATTTTAGGCAGTTTTATCCTAGTTTGGGTGAATGATTCGTTTGCATATATCACAGGAAAAAAATTTGGAAGACAAAAATTATTTGAACGTATTTCACCTAAAAAAACGGTAGAAGGATTTTTAGGCGGCTTACTTTTTTCTTGTATTGCTAGTTATTTTATAGCTAAATTTACAGAAACTTATTTGAGTTTCGGCAGTTGGCTTATTTTAGCAATTATCATAAGTTCTATTGGAACTATTGGCGATTTAATTCAGTCCAAATTCAAAAGACAAGCCAATGTAAAAGATAGTGGTTCCATAATGCCTGGACATGGCGGCATTTTTGACCGATTGGACAGCATGATATTTTCTGCACCATTTATTTATTTGTTTTTAAAGATATTACATTATGTTTCATAAAGAAGGATTTAAAATTATTGTTGTAGCATTTATCATTGTTGCCGCAGTTGTGTTAACAGCTGATCAAATTGATACTGCTTGGATAAAATACCTATTGCAAGGAATTGCGGTTGTAATTTTGGTTTTAATTTTGCAATTTTTTAGAAATCCAAAACGTACTACGCTTTTAAACGATACGCAAATTATTGCGCCTGTTGATGGAAAAGTAGTTGTCATTGAAGAAGTTTTTGAGAAAGAGTATTTTAAAGATAAACGCTTGCAAATATCTATCTTTATGTCGCCAATTAATGTACACGTAACGCGGTATGCTATTGGCGGATTGATAAAATATAGCAAATATCATCCAGGGAAGTTTTTAGTAGCTTGGCATCCAAAATCATCCGAAGAAAACGAACGCACTTCGGTTGTTGTGGACAATCCAACTTACGGAATGGTTTTATACCGACAAGTTGCTGGAGCAATGGCAAAAAGAATTGTGAATTATGCCGAAGAAGGCATGCAAGTCATTCAAGGTGAAGATGCTGGATTTATAAAATTTGGTTCGCGCGTAGATTTATATTTACCATTAGACACTAACATAAACGTTAAACTCAACCAAACAGTAAAAGGCGGCGTAGACATTATTGCAACGAAATAGATGAGTAATTCAGAGTTAGACATAGAATTTTTTGAAGCAGTTGGACGCGTAAACAACAGCACAAATGCTTTTCCTGCAGATTTTCTGTTGCGATTGTACGCATACTATAAAAAAGCTACGAATAACTACGATAAACCAAGTAGCCGCCGACCAATTATCAATGCGTTTAAAATGAATGCTTTACTTCAAACACGAAATATTTCTCCAGACGGAGCAAAAAAAGAATACATTGATTTAGTAAACTCCTATTTTGAAGCCCAATAAAACTTTATCATTGCCTATTTGGCTGAAACTATGTTTATTTCTAATTACATGGTTTGTGTTTATGCTTGTTTTTGAAATTATCAGTCAAAGTTTACTTCCTCAATTCTCTGAAAAAATTTCAATAGTATACAGATTACCTATTCGAACAATTAGTCATTTATTTCAATTAGTAGCAACATTAAGTAGTATTTGGTTATTTACTAAATACGTAGACAGAGTTCCGTTTATTTCTATAGGTTTTCATCTAAAAGGAAGGTTTACAGATATTATTTCTGGCATATTTTTAGGTTTTGCCATTATGGCGATTGCTTTTTTTCTATTAATTAATTTGAATGAGATTACGTTCGATTCCTATTTTGTAGATACAAAGTCAATTTTATTTTCCATACTATTCTTTATTTCGGTTTCCGTTTTGGAAGAAGCTTTATGCAGAGGCTATCTTTTGAATCAGTTATTACAAACGTCCAATAAATACGTGGCGCTTATATTAACTTCTGTCATTTTTACGGCGTTACATTCATTTAATCCAAACATGGCAACAATTCCTGTGTTGAACTTATTTCTTGCGGGAATCTTGCTAGGAATCACATATATCTACACAAAAAACTTATGGTTTCCGATTGCGCTTCACTTTAGCTGGAATTTCTTTCAAGGTCCAATTTTCGGTTTTGAAGTCAGCGGACAAAAATTGTATTCTATCATTCAACAAACCCGAATGGAAGATAATTTACTAAACGGCGGAAAGTTTGGATTTGAAGGTTCGCTTCTTGCAACATTATTCATGAGTATTACAATTTTTGGGATTTGGAGATATTATAAAAAGAAATCAAAACGCACATTGAGTGGAGTCGAAATGTAGATTGCTTAGATTTTTAGACGCGTTTCACTTTTAGACTGTTAGAATTTTTAGACGAAACGTCATCGCGAGCGTTTTGAAAAAACGTGTGGCAATCTGTTTCTCGATAAACAGATTACTTCATTGACGAATAAATTTGTAAGTGATTCAATTTTGGTGTAAATTTACACCAAAATTGCATTATGGCTAGACAAAGTATTTCATTTACACAACCAAATGACGAATGGCTTAAGAGTCAATTAGATAGCAACGAATATTCTAGTAAAAGTGAACTCGTTAATGACCTTATTAGACAAGCTAGAAAACAACAAGTCCAAATTGATTGGATTAGAGCCAAAATTGATGAAGCTGAAAAAGGCGGTTTTACAACTAATAGTAAAGAACAAATTCTAAAAAAATCTAAAGAATTA
This sequence comes from Kordia antarctica, assembly GCF_009901525.1. NCBI lineage: Bacteria > Pseudomonadati > Bacteroidota > Flavobacteriia > Flavobacteriales > Flavobacteriaceae > Kordia > Kordia antarctica. Next base: position 4,643,798 of record NZ_CP019288.1, on the reverse strand, counting down.
TATCTTAATGAATAGTTATAAGTTAAGTGATAAAGCTGAAAGCGATTTGATTAGAATTCATCAATATGGAATTAAAAAATTCGGGATGATTCAAGCTGATAAATATTTTGAAACATTTTTTGAATATTTTGAAACTATAGCACAAACACCATTTTCTTTTGAATCTGTTGATTATCTTAAAAAAGGATACAGACGTTGCGTGTTTGGTTCAGAAAGTATCTATTTCAGAATTAATGAAGATGTTATTGAAATAATGACAATCGTTGGAAGACAAGATTTGAATAGTATTCTATAAAACATTCGCAATCTGCTTCTCGATAAACAGATTACTTCGACTTCGCTTAGTACAAGTACTTCGTCGCAAACTCCTCGTAATGAACGTTTGAATTAACGATTGCTGATTGTTGATTGTTGATTGTTGATTGTTGAAGTATCATATATCCAACAAAAAACGAACTAACGAATGAACCAATGAACAAAAAAGTGAGCTTTGCGAACAATCCAAATCAACGAATAAACTCATAAATTTTTAAACTAATTCCTAAGCATGTTAGCGAAGAAACTATTATTTTAAAGCAAAATCGCTACAATTTTGAATGTTTCTGTTTTATAAATTGAACAATATTTCTCTTTTTGTTTTATAAACTGAACAATACTTCTCTTTTTGTTTCAGTACTAATCCGTTAATTTAGACTCATTATTAATCTTTAAAACATTTAATTATGAAAAAAAGAAATTTAAAAACATTAAAGCTTGAAAAGAAGTTAATTTCTTCATTAGATCTTAAAAAACAAGATTCAGTAAAAGGTGGTGGAAATTCAGGTTATTACAATAGTAGATGTTGTTATCAACATTAATATTCTAATTTTAAAAGCGAACTTTGATCATAACTGACTTCGGTTCGCTTTTACTTTGTTCTTTTAGTATCCTAAAACTCTTAGTAAGTATTTTGAAACAATAGTTCTAATCTCCAAAACCAAAAAAGCCATCTAAAGAATTTCTTCCTTACATGACTTTTCAAATATCTATAAAACTTCACAAAAACAGTGAGTTTTTTGAAGTGTCTAATTGACAAGTTAACTTATAGTTTCAATGTACTTCTCAATAGTTCTATTGAGTTTATCGAAGTGCAATTTTTCTTCATTTCATTAAGACTCTGCTCAATGTAACACATTACGAAAAACGATTGTTGATTGTTGATTGTTGAAGTATCAAATCTCCAACAAAAAACAAATTAACTAACTAACGAATCAACAAAAAAGTGAGCCTTTCGACTTTCGCTCAAGATAAACCAAGGCGAACAAACCCGCAAACCAACATTTTCAAATCAACACATTTTTAAATTGCCACATTAATTAGCGAAGCGATTCCAAACTAGCTTTCAAAGTCACAATCTTAGCTTCTGAATCTGCTACAATTTTCTTTTGTTTATTTACAACTACTTCTTTCGCATTACTTACAAATTTCTCGTTGTTCAGCATTCCTTGCGCACGTTTTAAGGAGCCTTCTGTATATTCCAGTTCTTTCGTTAGCTTTTCAATCTCAACGTCAATATCAATTGCGCCTTCCATCGGAATAAAATATTCATTCGATTTTACTCTAAACGACAAAGCACCTTCCAACTTTTCATTACTATAACTGATGTTTTCAACATTTCCAAGCTTTGCAATTACTGCATCTAAAGCTGCTGTTGAGTGTTCATTATTCATCACCGTTACTGATAATGCATCTTTTTGTGGAATATTTTTCTCTTTACGAATTGTTCTAATTCCAGAAACTACTTCTTGAATCATTTCGAAATTCACTAAAATCTCTGAATTAACTTCTGCCGTTTTTGGCCAACTTGAAACAACCAACGCTTCTTCTTTACTTCTCGTTGCCATACGTTGCCAAATATCTTCCGTAAGGAACGGCATAAACGGATGTAAAATCTTTAAATTATCTTCAAACAGTGAAATTACTGTATCATAAGTTTTTTTATCAATTGGCGAACCGTACGTTGGTTTTACCATTTCCAAAAACCACGAGCAGAAATCGTCCCAAACTAATTTGTACGAAATCATTAACGCATCCGAAATTCTGTATTTACTGTATTGATCTTCTAATTCTATAATTGCTTTTTGGAATTTTGATGTAAACCATTCTATAGCAATTTTCGCAACTTCTGGCTGTTCGGCGGTTTCGCTTACTTCCCAAATTTGGGTTAAGTTGTATGCATTGAAAACTTTATTGGCGAATCCTTTTCCTTGCTGACATAAGCTTGAAGTATAAATTGGTTCTTTTCCTTCCGCTTTCCATGTATCAATTTGTTTCGGCTTTAAAACTTCTCCATTTTCATCAACTTGATCAAAATCGAATAACAAATCGTTTCCTGCGGCAGAACTTAACAACAATCCTACACGAACTCCATCGGCTCCAAATTCTTCAATTAACTTTAAGGCATCTGGTGAATTTCCTAACGATTTCGACATTTTACGACCTTGCTTATCGCGCACCAAACCAGTTAAATATACATTGGTAAATGGTTTCATATCGCGGTATTCGTATCCGGCAATAATCATTCGGGCAACCCAGAAAAATAAAATATCTGGTCCGGTTACCAAATCGTTTGTTGGATAGTAATACTGAATTTCTTCATTTTCAGGATTTCGAATTCCATCAAAAACACTTATCGGCCACAGCCACGAAGAAAACCACGTATCTAATGCGTCAGAATCTTGTTTTAAATCGGCAATTGTTAAGTTGTTATTTCCTGTTTTCGCTTTCGCTAGATGTAACGCTTTTTCAGCCGTTTCAGCAACTACGAAATCTTCTTTTCCGTCGCCAAAAAAGTATGCGGGAATTTGTTGTCCCCACCAAAGTTGACGTGAAATGTTCCAATCGCGAATGTTTTCCATCCAATGACGATAGGTATTTTCAAACTTTTTCGGGAATAATTTTACTTCTCCATCTTCTAAAACTGCTTTGATTGCAGGTTTTACCAACTCTTCCATTTTTAAAAACCATTGATCTGATAATCTTGGTTCAATCACAGCTTTGGTTCTTTCCGATGTTCCAACTTTATTAATATGTTGTTCCGTTTTAATTAAGAACCCTTTTTCCTCAAGCTCTTTTGAAATTTCTTTTCGAACTACAAAACGGTCTTTTCCTTCATAATGCAATCCAAAACTATTCAGCGAAGCATCATCATTGAAAATATCAATTACTTCCAAGTTGTGCTTTTCGCCTAAAGCTTTATCATTCATGTCGTGCGCAGGCGTCACTTTTAAACAACCTGTACCAAATTCGATGTCAACATATTCGTCTTCAATTATAGGTATCACACGGTTTACCAACGGAACAATTGCCTTTTTCCCTTTGAGATGTGTATAACGTTCATCATTCGGGTTGATACAAATTGCAGTATCACCCAAAATCGTTTCTGGACGCGTGGTGGCAATCGTTACTTTTTCGTCACTTCCTTCAATGGCATATGACAAATAGTAAAGATTTCCTTGTTTTTCTTCGTAAATTACTTCTTCGTCAGACAATGTTGTTTTTGCTTCAGGATCCCAATTTACCATGCGATATCCACGATAAATTAGTCCTTTTTTATATAAATCAACAAACGTTTTAATTACAGATTCTGACATATCGTCATCCATGGTAAACTTTGTTCGTTCCCAATCGCAAGAAGCACCTAATTTTTTAAGTTGTTCTAATATGATTCCGCCATGTTTATCTGTCCATTCCCAAGCGTGTTTTAAAAATTCATCACGCGTTAAGTCTGACTTATTTACGCCTTCTTCTTTTAATTTATGCACAACTTTAGCTTCCGTTGCAATCGACGCGTGATCGGTTCCAGGAACCCAACAAGCGTTGTAGCCTTTCAATCGTGCGCGTCTGATCAATACATCTTGAATCGTATTATTTAGCATGTGTCCCATGTGCAAGACTCCTGTGACGTTTGGTGGCGGAATTACGATTGTATACGCTTCACGTTCGTCTGGTTCTGAATGGAAATAATTGTGCTCCATCCAATATTGATACCATTTGTCTTCGATCTTACTTGGATCATACTTTTTTGAAATACTCATCTTTGGTATTGTTTTTGTAATATAGTTGGCAAAAGTACTTATATCTGTACTATTTAAAAAGTGTTTTATCACTTTTGCATTTAATTGTTAAATATGCGTAAATGATACAGGTAAATCAGTATTTTATGAAACAAATTTGTGAGATTACAAATAAGTACCTAATTTTACATTAATACTAAATATAAAAATGATGAAAAGAATAGTCGCAATATTATTTGTAGGTTTATTTACTTTCGCTTTACAAGCACAGGAAAAGACTGCAAAAATCGAATTTAAAAGTGAAGTAGTAGATTACGGAACTATTGAAAAAGGTGCCGATGGTGTACGAGTTTTTGAATTTACAAACACAGGAGATGCTCCTTTAATTATTACAAGAGTATACTCAAGTTGTGGATGTACAATTCCTAAAAAACCAGAAGGACCAATTTTACCAGGAAAAACTGGCGTAATTGAAGTAAAGTACGATACAAAACGTGTTGGACCAATTAGAAAGACAATCACTGTATATTCTAATGCTGACGAGCCAACAAAAGCGATCAAGATTAAAGGAAATATTACTGATCCAAGCAAAGAAAAAAGTATCATGCTAAAAGATAAATCAGAAATCGAATCGTAAGTAAAACTACATTATAAAGTATAACGCCTTGTCATAACGATAAGGCGTTTTTGTTTGAATGAATTAAAAGATTGAAAGATTTAACAATTGAATAATACCAACAGGCGAAGCCGATACTAACATACTAAAGCGAAGCGTTTCTAGTTTAAAAGTTTATTGGTTTATAGGTTTATCTAATGTGTAAATAATTCACATTCTAAAATACTAAGAGCGATAGCAATACTAAAGTCGAACTTTTTAATAAATGATTTAAAAGCTATCGACTAATTTACAAAAGAGCATACTGACTTGCACATTATTTCTTAAAATCAAAAAACAGTGTCGACAAACAACCTTGAATCATTGAATTTTTAAATTCTTGAATTGAGCGAAGCGATACTAAATCAAAGTACTTCTTCCAATCGAAATTCAAATTTCAATACTGATTTTCCACGTATGACTTTAATGCGCATTTTTTTATTCTTCTTTCCTTGTAGCAAACCAGATACTTTGCTAAGCGAGTATGTATGAACATCACGCCCATTAATGGAAACAATAATATCGCCTTCCTTAAGACCTGCATTTGCTGCTGGTGAATTTTTTCGAATTTCAGCAATTTCAAATGCTTTTACCAAACTAAATTTGTTGTAATGTTCATATACAACACTCACTTCTCCAATAGTACTGCTATTTCTTCCGTAATTTGTTTGTATGTCACCACTTCGCTTTTTTTCCTCTTTTATAACGCGCATTCCATTATGTTGCAATTCTATTCCGCTCATATTGTAGCGAAAAGGTTCTGAGAAATATTTACTTTTTTTGAGTCGAATTCTTTTATTTCCATAATCGAAAATAACTCTAAAACGTTTCAAAATTTCGCCTCCAAGACTTCCATTTCGTTCTTTAAAGTTTTTCACATACGTTATTGCTGTAGAATCTGGAAACGCTACTTTGGCATTTTCAAATGAAAAATTGCCTATACTAAAATTTTTTACACGTGCTCTTGTTCCGTAAATACTTCCGCTTAATCCTCTTCCTAAGAAATCTGGAAAACTTTTCTCAGGTACATTAATCCTTTTTTCAGTGTCTTTAAACAGCCACAATGCGTCACTTCCGCCAGAATCTATCAATAATTTTACAGGAATATTTGGCACTTCATTGTCTTCAATAGTAACATTTACGTCTATATAAGGTTTGTTATTTCTGAACGTAAGTGGTAAATCTGTACATTTCTTACACGAACGATATTCGTAGGATTCTGGTTTATAAAATTTTATCTTTTCCGTGTTGTAATTAATCTCAACAATAAAATCTTTAAATACATCATAACCAATAATTCCGTGTACAGGAACGCCTAAACGTGTGGACATATTAATATTTTTATCGAGAATGATATATAATTCTAAATTGAGTTTTTGAATATTTTTTATTTTGAAAGAGTTCGATCGTGCTTTTACGGCTGTGATTGTATTTCCTGATCCTAATCCGCGAAGTTGTATGCGTTCTTTTTGTTCAATAGTAAGTGAATCACCAGGCTTCAAACTGAATAAAATTGGTTTATTTACGCCAGAATCTAATAAGAATGACATTTTTATTCCATTGATTTCTACTGGAATCACAATGAGGTTATTTATCAATTTAAACGAAACAGAAGCTTTATCTTTTCCATTTAAAATTTTAAAATCGTTTTGTGCTTGCGTAATCCCGCAAATACAAATCAGTATAAGAACGATATGTTTTTTTAGTATATACAACTATTGAGAGGAGTTTTGGTAACAAACCAATATACGAAATTTACTTTTCCTATCCGAAAATTTCGCAATTTTTAACGTTGTTTAAAATGTACCCTTTATTGATCTATATGTAAAATATATTTTGCAAATTTGTGATTACTAAAACTCAAGGTTATGCCAACTATTTCCAACAAAGGAATTACAATGCCACAATCACCAATTCGTAAATTGGTTCCTTATGCTGAAAAAGCCAAAAAACAAGGGAAAACTATATATCACTTAAATATTGGTCAGCCTGATATTAAAACACCACAAATTGCACTTGATGCTGTAAAAGTTCACAACTTAGAAGTGTTGGCATACACTAAATCTGATGGTTCTGAAGAATATAGAACAAAAATTGCACACTACTACTCACTTCACAATATACACGTTAATGCTTCAGACATTATTGTAACAACTGGCGGAAGTGAAGCCTTGGCATTTGCCTTTGGAAGTACGATGGATGTTGGTGATGAAGTCATTATTCCCGAACCTTTTTATGCAAACTACAACGGATTTTCTGTAGCGGCTGGCGTAAAAGTAGTTCCCGTAATTTCTAAAATAGAAGATAATTTTGCGTTGCCTCCTATTGAAGAATTTGAAAAATTAATTACTCCAAAAACAAAAGCAATCTTAATTTGCAATCCTGGGAATCCAACAGGATATTTATATACAAAAGAAGAAATACAAAAATTAGCGAAAATTGTTAAAAAGCATGATTTGTTTTTAATTGCAGACGAAGTATATCGTGAGTTTGCATATGACGGATTGGTGCATTATTCCATTATGCAAGAACCTGATTTAGAACAACATGCCATTATGATTGATTCAGTTTCAAAGCGTTACAGCATGTGTGGCGCGCGAATTGGTTGTATTGTTTCTAAAAATAAGGAGTTGATGGCTACTGCAATGAAGTTTGCACAAGCACGTTTATCTCCGCCTACATTTGCCCAAATTGCGAGTGAAGCCGCTTTGGAAACTCCGCAAAGTTATTTTGATGATGTAATAGATGATTATGTAAAAAGAAGAAATACACTCATTGCTGGATTAAAAGAGATTGAAGGCGTTCGTGTGGCAAATCCGAAAGGTGCTTTTTATTGCATTGCCGAATTGCCTGTTGAAAATGCGGAAGATTTTGCAAAATGGTTGTTAGAAAGCTTTGATTATAAAGGTGGAACAATCATGGTTGCGCCTGCGGCTGGATTTTACTCTTCGCCAAATACAGGATTAAATCAAATACGAATTGCTTACGTATTAAATGAAGAAAGTTTAGTAAAAGCTGTCGAAATATTGAAAGAAGCACTAAAAGTATACAACGCTAAATCTTAAAAAGATACGATTTGATTTCTATCCAACATGACATTTCTTTAAAGGAATTTAACACGTTTGGCATTTCAGCGAAAGCGAAATACTTTATTTCAATTGCTAACAAAGCGGAATTGATTGAAGCATTACAACTACCACAATTTCCAACCTATTTTGTACTTGGTGGCGGAAGTAATATGTTGCTTACGCGCGATTTAGAAATTCCTGTGTTACATATTAATAGCAAAAGAAAAAAAGTCATTGAAACTTTAGAAAATGACGTTTTAGTGGAAATTGAAGCTGGAGAAAATTGGCATGAATTTGTACTTTGGTGTATTGAAAATGATTTTGGTGGCGTTGAAAATTTGTCCTTAATTCCAGGAAACGTTGGAACTTCGCCTATTCAGAATATTGGCGCATATGGCGTTGAATTGAAAGATACGTTTGTCAGTTGCACTGGAATTGATATAGAAACGCAAGAAGAAAAAATATTTACACTTCGAGATTGTAATTTTGGATATCGAAATTCAATTTTCAAGAATGAAGCGAAAGGTAAATACATTATTACGTCTGTAATTTTCAGATTGACATATAAAAATCATCACTTAAATACTTCGTATGGCGCAATTCAGCAAGAATTAGAAAGCAACAAAATTACAAATCCTACGATTAAAAATGTGAGTGATGCAGTAATTGCAATTCGCGAACGAAAATTACCGAATCCGAAAGAAATTGGAAATAGCGGAAGTTTCTTTAAAAATCCTGTCATTTCGAAGTCAGATTTTGAAATTTTACAAAAAAAACATTCAACTATTCCGCATTATGTAGTTTCAGATACTGAAATTAAAGTTCCTGCTGGTTGGCTCATAGAACAATGTGGTTTCAAAGGAAAACGATTTGGAGACGCTGGCGTTCATAAAAATCAAGCGTTGGTTTTGGTCAATTATGATAATGCAACTGGCGCGGAAATCCTCGCATTAGCGAAAAAAATACAAGAAACTGTTTTCTCGACATTTAATATTGAGATTGAAGCGGAAGTGAATGTGATCTAGTTATCAGTTATCAGTTATCAGTTATCAGTTATCAGTTATCAGTTATCAGTTATCAGTTATCAGTTATCAGTTATCAAAACTAAAAAATTAGTGAAATCTGTACTATCAATTTTCAACTTTTATTCAAATAAATTTCGCCACTTTGTACTTCCCTAAATAGTGTTGACCGTTTTTTAGGTTAATATTTCATTGTTAAAAATAGTAATAACTTTTCTTTGTTGGCTAGCCAACAAAGAAAAGTTTGTTCTAAATTGAGTAGGTATTCTTCTCTCAATATTATTGTGCAATCTTTTTTCATTGTAATTATTGACTGCTTTTTTAATCATTCTTTTTAGTTGAGTAAAGCTTTTAGGCTTCCAGTAATTAAGATACTCTTCTTTGATGGTTCTATTTATACGCTCTGCATATGCATTATCTTGTGCGCTTGTCGCCATGCTTATCATTGTATTGTTTTGATTTAATATCTTAATGTATCCCTTGTATGTATACTGACTACCTCTATCAGAATGATGAAACTTCGGTGGCGGATGTACTCTTAAAGCCATTTGTAATGCCTTTACATTAGCGGTAGCTCTCATATGATCTGTAACACTATAACCAACGATTTCTTTGGTATAAACATCTATAATAAAAACAGCGTAGTAATGTTTTCCATCTACTTTAATATAGGTAATATCACTCTGCCAAATAATATTGGGCGCATTAACCTGCATGCCTTTGATAAGATTTGGATAGTAGATTTTACCTGCAATAGTGGTTCGTTTGTAATTCTTCTTTCGCTTTAAACGATACCCTAACTGCATCATTGTTTCTACAAAACGATCTCTACCAATAAAATCTGGTGCTAAACTATAATACATTTTCTCAACCCCACAACCCGGATGTTCCTCTCGTAGCTCATCTGCTTCCATAACTAGCTGTACTAACTTAGTATCAAAAATTTCTTGACGCTTTTGATACTGAAATACCGCTTGTTTACTGATGCCGATGGTTTTATATAACTCATTTAAACTATAAAACATGGCTACTTGTTTTTTGGTGAACTTTTGGATGGTGAGGTGTTGAAGTTTTTTTTGATATCAATATTAAGTTCTTCTTTAGCGACTTCCATCATCGTCTCTAAATAATCTACCATAATCTGTTTACGACCTAAAGCGGCTTCTAACTCTTTGATCTTTGATTCTAAAGACTTTACTTTTCTAGTACTACTTGATTTGTGTTCCACTACGCGATATCCTTTTTGGTTAAAGTTAGAAAATTTATAAACCCATCTGTAAATAGCTGAATTGGAAATCCCATGAAGTTTTTCTAATTCAGGAACGCTATGTTTACCTGACTCAAATTCTAAAACTAGTTGTTTCTTAAATTCAATACTGTACTTACGATGTTTACGGACACTTCTTAAATTTGCTTTCATTGTTAATCACTCTTTGTTAAAAGTGGTCAACTTATATCAGGGACGTACACTTTTCACTTTTCACTTTTCACTTTTAACTTTTAACTTTTAACTTAAAAAAAGTAGGCTGAGCCTTTCGACTAAGCTCAAGATAAACTAAGTCGAAGTCACTTCTTCGGCGGATAATCTTCCAAAACTTTCAACAAAACCATTCTAAAATACGCTTCACGTTCTTGTGGTGTTGCGTTTTCTTTGTAATAACCTTCAGCTACAGCTTGCCAAAATAATTCATCTTTTCGGACATCTATAAAATCAAATACTAATTGCTGATTTAGTTTGTTGCTTCCAATTGGTAATCCAACAGAAATTCCGCCGCCACCGCTACCAATTCCAACGCCAACGCCGCCACTATTTCGATTTGGTTCAAATGCGCTCGTTTCAATATTAATATAAAAATCAGGCGTTGCTGTTCTTACAAAACCGCGCGATTGCAGAATAGAATCTGTCTGACGAAACAAACGTTTATTGTCTAACTCGCTTAAACCTGTTTGTATATCTGGAAAGAAATTATACGTTTTATACGTTGCAAAATTTACATTCTTATCATAATCATATACAACTCTTGGTGCTGTACACGACACAAATACGATTGCAATTAATACCATTTTCACATACTTCATAACTATTCTTTTTCATTAAAATCACTAGGACAAGATAGCAATAATTATTCCATAAAAAACCGTATCTTTGCACCAGATTTATTGAGGATATAAAATTCGGATCAGATGAAACTTTTAGCACTAACAATTGGTTTATTAATGCTCGGTGTTGCAGGAATTGCAATCAAACTTTGGGCAAAAAAAGATGGAGAATTTGCAGGAACATGTGCAAGTCAAAATCCAATGTTAAACAAAAATGGAGAAGCTTGCGGATTCTGTGGAAAAACGCCTGATAAATTTGAATCTTGTGCCGAACCAGAACATAAGTAAGTCTTAATTCCATTCATGCTTACACTTCTATTCTACATTTTTATAGCAATTACGGCTATTCAAGTCATTTACTTTTTAATTTTTGGCGCATTCGCTTTCGCGAAAACAAAAAAAAGTAAACAATACGACATTCCAGTTTCTGTGCTAATTTGTGCTAAAAATGAAGCTAAAAATTTAGAAACATTGCTTCCAGAATTATTACAACAATCGTATAAAAATTTCGAACTTGTTTTGATAAATGATGCTTCTTCTGATGAAACCTTGGAAATCATGAAGCGTTTTCAAAAGTCAACTAACAACATCAAAATTGTTGATGTAGAAAATAATGAAGCTTTTTGGGGAAATAAAAAATATGCCTTGACACTTGGAATAAAAGCCGCTACCAACGACTTTTTAGTCTTTACAGATGCAGATTGTGTACCAACTTCCAAACATTGGTTGACAGAAATGACACAGCATTTTTCAAGCAAAAAGAAGATTGTAATTGGTTATGGCGCTTACGCGAAGAAAAAAAATTCGTTCCTCAACCTTTTAATACGGTTTGAAACATTTATGGCGGCCGTACAAGCATTTAGTTATGCAAAAATGGGCATTCCATATACGGCAGTTGGACGAAATTTAGCGTATCATAGAGACGAATTTTACAGAGTTAACGGTTTTGTGAATCATATGAAAATACGTTCTGGCGACGACGATTTATTCATCAAAGATGCCGCAACAAGTAAAAATACAGCAATTTGTTTTTCTAAAAACAGTTTTACCATTTCAGAACCAAAAACAAGTTTTAGCAAGTGGTTTCAACAAAAAAGAAGACACGTCAGTACATCTTCTCACTATAAATTCATTCATAAATTTTTACTCGGAACTTTCTACTTAACGCAGTTTCTATTTTGGACAATTGCTATCTTTTTATTTTGCACTTCATTTTGGCAAATGGCATTGTTGATTTTCGCCTTTAGAATTAGCATTCAATATTTCATACTAGGTTTCGCATCCAGCAAACTCAAAGAACAAGACACACTTTATTTGCTTCCGATTCTCGAAATCTTTTTAGTTATCATTCATTTTGGTATCTTTATAGCTAATTTGACTTCAAAACCCACGCATTGGAAATAACAGATACGATTCTGAAAGCAAACATTCAAAAAGCTAAATTGGGCGATCAAGTGGCTTTTAATTTTTTGCTTAATTCTTTTTGGAATGATGTGTATGGTTTTCAACTGAAACGTATTCGTAATGAAAATGATGCGGAAGATATTACGATTCAAACCTTCTCAAAAGCATTTGATAAAATTGAAACCTACGATGAAAACTATAAGTTTAAAACGTGGTTAATTACGATTTCTAAAAATGTGCATATTGATTTTCTTCGAAAGAAAAAGAAATCGATTGAAACTACAAAAGAACAGGAAGAAGAAGTCTATCAAATTGTTGATGACGGACCAACGCCAGAAGATAAAATTATTACAGAGCAAAATTTAGCGAAGCTTTTACGCGATATAAAAAAGCTAAAACCACATTACCAAGAAGTAATAAATTTGCGCTATTTTCAGGAATTGAGTTACAAGGAAATCTCGGAACAATTGCAAGAACCGATGAATAATGTAAAGGTGAAATTATTGCGTGCTAAAAAGTTATTGGCAGAAATTATTCAGAAGAAATGAAAGCTTCCTTTCTCAAAAAACTCGGCCCAGGATTATTATTTGCAGGCGCGGCAATTGGTGTTTCGCATTTGGTAAATTCAACGAAAGTTGGTGCCGAATTCGGCTTTGGATTGCTTTGGGCATTGTTATTAGTGAATCTGTTTAAATATCCTTTCTTTCAATTCGGACCAAGATATGCAGCCGCAACTGGCGAAAGTTTGTTAGATGGTTATAAAAAACTCAGCAAAGGTTTATTGGTTGCATACTTTATCTTATCATTTGCAACGATGTTTACGATTCAAACTGCAGTTACCATTGTCACTGCAGGATTGGCTTCTCAACTTTTCGGAATAGAGCTTAATTTGGCAATTTGGAGCACAATTATCACTGCAATTTGTTTAGGAATTTTAGCAATTGGGCGATACAATATTTTAGATAAACTAATGAAAATAATTATCGTTACATTGACGATAAGTACAATTATTGCTGTATTTTTTGCGCTTTCTAATGGAAATGAAGCATTAACTACGGGGCAAATTTTCCCAATCGAAGCAGGCGGAATTACACTTTTAATTGTTTTTATGGGTTGGATGCCAGCTCCGCTAGATATTTCAATTTGGCATTCGCTTTGGGCAATTGAAAAGAAGCAAGAAACAGAAAGTTTTACGCCAAAAACTGCATTATTCGATTTTAACTTTGGATACATTATCACAATAATTCTCGGAATCTGTTTTATGGCTTTGGGCGCGTTTGTAATGTTTGGCTCTGGAACGGAATTTTCGCCAAAAGGTGGCGTTTTTGCTTCTCAACTGATTGATTTATACACACAAAATTTAGGAAGCGGAACGTATTTAATTATCGCAATTGCAGCATTTACTACGATGTTTAGCACAACATTGACAACTTTGGACGCTTCGCCGAGAGCAATGGCAAAAGCAAGTCAATTATTATTCGGAAGATTTATAAAACACAGTTATATTTTTTGGATGCTCATTTTAGTCTTCGGAACAATTTTAATTCTGACACAATTCTTAACCGAAATGTCAACCTTAATCAAACTTGCGACGATTCTTTCCTTTGTCACAGCACCTTTTTATGCAATTTCAAATTATATTCTGATTACAAGTAAACACACACCTGAAGAATGGCAACCGAAACTTGGATTGCGCGTGCTAAGTTGGATGGGAATTTTGTTTTTGACTGGGTTTTCGGTTTGGTATTTAGTTACGATGTAGTTATGAGTTATGAGTTATGAGTTATGAGTTATGAGAAAAAACGAAGAACAAATCAACAATAACCGAAGAACAAAAAAACTAATTAACACTTCGACTTTAGTTTATCTTGAGCGAGAGTCGAAAGGCTCAGTGTAAACAAATAAACGAACACACAAATACACAAAGAACAAATTTTTAAGCAATAAAAGACAAACCAACAACTACCAAATATAAAACAGATTCTTTGTATCTTCGCACTTCATTTCATATTGAATAGAAAACGATTATGAGTACAGATGCAACTGCAAGTGTATTGCCACCAAAAGGAAAACCGAAATGGCTTCGTGTAAAACTTCCAACAGGAAAGAAATACACCGAACTTCGTGGATTGGTTGATAAATACAAATTGAACACAATTTGTGCCTCAGGAAGTTGTCCAAATATGGGCGAATGTTGGGGCGAAGGAACTGCAACTTTCATGATTCTTGGAAATGTGTGTACACGCTCCTGCGGATTTTGTGGTGTGAAAACCGGACGACCAGAAACGGTTGCTTGGGACGAACCTGAGAAAGTAGCGCGTTCTATTAAGATTATGCAAATAAAACACGCGGTTTTGACTTCGGTTGATCGTGATGATTTGAAAGATATGGGAACTATTATTTGGGCAGAAACTGTAAAAGCTGTCCGCCGGATGAACCCAACAACAACTTTGGAAACATTGATTCCCGATTTTCAAGGAATTGAACGTCATTTGGATCGTATTGTAGAAGTTTCTCCAGAAGTAGTTTCACACAATATGGAAACAGTTCGTCGCTTGACGCGTGAAGTGCGAATTCAGGCGAAATATGATCGTAGTTTAGGGGTTTTAAAGTATTTGAAAGACCAAGGAATTAATCGTACGAAATCGGGTATTATGTTAGGTTTGGGCGAAAGAGAAGAAGAAGTGATTCAAACATTACACGATTTACGAGAAGTGAATGTAGATATTGTAACACTTGGACAATATTTACAACCAAGCAAAAAACATTTACCTGTACACGAATTTATTACGCCAGCTCAGTTTGACAAATACCGTGAAATCGGACTCGATTTAGGTTTTCGTCATGTTGAAAGTGGCGCGTTGGTACGTTCGTCTTATAAAGCGCATAAGCATATTCTTTAAAATTTAATTGAAAGATTAAAGGATTTAATGATTGAAAAACGCTTACGTGATGCTGACGAACACTGAGCTTGTCGAAGTGTGCCACGAATGCACGAATTATTTTGGAAACGTCACTGCGAGGAGTTTGCGACGTGGCAGTCTGTTACTATTTATATACTAAGTTTTCTTTGAAACAGATTGCTTCACTGCGCTCGCAATGACGAAATTGATTGAAATACTCAAAACGTCTTTTCGAGTGGATTTTTCATTGCGTAGCAGAATAAGAAATTGTACTTCGACAAACTCAGCAGAACTATCGAGAAATACATTAAAAACTAATAGACTTTTGTAATTCAAAGCAGTTCTGGATACTTCGACTCCGCTCAGCACAAGTACTTCCTTCTCGACTCAACTCGAAGTGACGCGCTGTGCTTCATTGCGTATCAAGAATCTCTTATTCAAAAATCTAAAATCAACAATCTTCAATCGTTCATCATTTTTTCCCACAATTTCGTATCTTGTATTCGTACAGCAAATTGCACACACAACACAACTATACGAAAGGCGCAGCATGAATAAACCACAAGAGATTTTAGAATTAGAAGAAGTTTATGGGATTACGTTGACGGAGACGAAAAATGAAGGTGATATTACACAGTATGAAAAGTCAAACTTATACCTTTTAGATGCGAATGCGCAAGTGATTGGTTTGAATTTGAACGATAATGAAATTACTAAAATTCAAAATCTTGACAAACTCACTCAACTTGAAGTTTTAAACTTATCTAAAAATAAAATTTCAAAAATTGAAAATCTTGACAAACTAACCAATCTTACGGAATTAAGTATTTACAATAATCAAATCTCAAAAATTGAGAACATTGAGAAACTAACCAACTTACAATGGTTATATATTTCAGGAAATCAAATCTCAAAAATTGAAAATCTTGACAAACTAACCAATCTTACGCAATTATATATTTCATATAATCAAATTTCAAAAATTGAAAACATTGAAAAACTAACGAATCTTACACAATTAGATATTTACAATAATCAAATTACAAAAATTGAAAATCTTGAAAAACTAACCAATCTCACGAAATTAGATATTTCATCTAATCAAATTGCAAAAATTGAAAACATTGAAAAACTAACCAATCTTACGAAATTAGATATTTCATCTAATCAAATTGCAAAAATTGAAAACATTGAGAATCTAACCAACATTTCTAAATTAAATATTTCAAAAAATAAAATTTCAAAAATTGAAAACATTGAAAAACTATCGAATCTTACTCAATTAGATATTGCAAGTAATAAAATTACCAAAATTGAAAACATTGAGAAACTAACCAATCTTACTGAATTATATATTACAGGGAATCAAATTTCCAAAATTGAAAACATTGATAAACTAACCAATCTTAATGAATTATATATTTCAATGAATCAAATCTCGAAAATTGAAAACATTGAGAAATTAACTAATCTTTCTAAACTTAGTATTTGGGGAAATCAAATTACTAAAATTGAAAACCTTGAAAAACTAACTAACATTTCTCAATTAGATATTTCATTTAATCAAATTACTAAAATTGAAAACATTGAAAAACTATCGAATCTTACTCAATTAGATATTTACAATAATCAAATTTCCAAAATTGAGAACCTTGAAAAACTAACGAAACTTACTCAATTAAGTATTTACAATAATCAAATTTCCAACATTGAAAACATTGAGAAACTAACTAATCTTAGGCAATTAGATATTTCATCTAATAAAATTTCCAACATTGAAAACATAGAGAAACTAACCAATCTTACTAAATTATATCTTTCAGATAATCAAATTTCCAACATTTATCTTTTAAAACAAATTTTAAATCTTCAAGCGTTACGCTATTTAAGAATCCATAATAATCCTTTTATTGAAGAACAAAATTTAGTTTTAAAAGAAGGTGAAAATCATTTAGACACTATCAAAAATGAACTCTATAAATTAGAAGAAAACACAGAGCTTATACAACTTCCAGTAAAAGTAATGCTGTTAGGAAATCATGCTTCTGGGAAATCTACATTGCTTCAATATATCCGTACCAAAAGTTTTCGAAAAAGTAATCGAAGTACGCATGTGTTGTCTGTAATTCAATCGCGAAAAAAAATCAACTTTAAACTTCCGAAAGCTATTTTTTATGATTTTGGTGGACAAGATTATTATCATGGTATTTATCAAGCATTTTTTACGCAAGAAGCAGTTAATATGCTGGTATGGAATCCAAAAAGTGATGCTAATAAATTATTAGAAAAAGATAGCAACGAATTGAGCACACGAAATTACAATAGAATGTATTGGTTGGCACAATTGCAATATTCTTTTTTGAAAAGATATGATTCGCTTAAAACTTATATTGATCCGCTATTGTTGGTACAAACCCACGCAGATAAACATCCTTTGAAAAATAATTGGAATGAAACCTTTGATCTAAATAATGTAATTGATGAATTTCATGTTTCATTAAATATAAATCATAAAACCACTCGAAACACTGCTGCTTTAAACCATTTGACAGCTACGTTTTGGGATGTTGTTGAAAAACAATCTTCTAAAAAAGAGGAAAAAGAAAGAAAAGTTCCTGAATGGTTTCCTGAGTTTTTACATTATATTTTAAAGAATAAACAAAAAGAAAAGCATGTAACTTTAACAGAAATTAGTAAACAATTTGAACGTAAAAAACTTTCTGAAATTAAAAAAATTACATTTTTAAAAGAAGATTTGGAACAATTGGCACGTAAAGGTTTGTTATTGTATTATAAGAATGATGATGAATTAAATGATGTCGCTTGGCTAAATCCTGCTGCAATTGTGAAACATATTCACAAGACTATTTTATCTAAAAAAAGCATCCAAAATAAAAAAGGAAAACTAACAAATACTGAATTTGATGTTTTAAAAGTTGATTCAAAAATACGCCGTTTGTTATTGAATGAGAAAGTGTTGTTTCACGATACAATTAATGAAGAATACATTATCCCCAACTATTTACCCTTGACTTCTGATGATACAGAGATTTATGATTTGTTAAAGTTTGACTTTAATAAACCTACATTTGTATTAAAGTTTGAACGTTTTATTCCGTTTGGATTGATCAATCAATTGATATGTCATTATGGGCAAAATCCTGATAAGAAACACTATTGGCGCGACCAGTTGATTTTTACCATAAATGATCAGTTTAAAGTTTGGATTCAGTTAGACTTTTCTAAACTGACGATTTCTGTTTCTATTAAACCAAGAAAAATAAAAGATCCTGAATTGAACGATTGTATTCAGAAGATATTTAGAGAGATTTTGTATTTGTATTGGAACAAGACAATAAATAGATTTAGTGAAGAGGAAGTAGAAAATGATTTAAAACAAAACATTCATTCTGAGAAACTTGAAGCCAATAAACTTTTAAACAATCATTATAAAGAAGAGTTTAAAAAATTAACTAAACCTAAAGATTTATACCTTTCGGTAGATGGAACTCATTTTGTTCATTACAAAACGTTAGACAATTCTAAGAAAACGCACGAAAGTATTAATTCATTTCCATTGAAAGAAGAAGAAAAACTGCATTCTAAAGAAGATGAAAAGAGTGAAAAATTAACAAAATTCTATTTAGATAAAACCGCAGGAAGAACACAACGCAGTTATAAATACCGCAATTTTACTGACAATCCAAACATTAAAAAAATGAAAAAGATATTTATTTCGTATTCCCGAAAAGATGTGGAATATAAAGACGAATTGCGAAAGCATTTAAACATGCTAAAAATCTTTGATGTTGCCGATAATTGGAGTTGTGAAGATATTACAATTGGCAAATGGCACGATCAGATTCAAAAGGAATTGGAAGAAAGTGATTTGGTGATTTTTATGTTGTCGATTAATTTTTTTGGCTCTGATTATATTCTAGATCAAGAAGTCATTAATACGATGAATAATATTGCAGCAGGTTCCGAGAAAAAAGTACTTTGTGTTATCGTGAGTAAGTTTGCTGGTTTAGAGAATTTTGATGAAGAAAAAATGAATTCAAGACAAAAAGCGATTATAAAACTCGCTTCTTTTCAATATGCATCTTATTTTAAAGAAGAGAATAAACTTACTGGAAATAAAGAAGAACGACTTATCAGCCTAAAAGAAGCAAGTAGATTAGGAATTTTGGACGAGCAATTGACAAAGGTGATGGAGAAAATTATGAAAGAAATTAGTTGATTACATTTCGACAAGCTCAATGTACGAGGTTTAATTATTGAAAGATTTGCCACGAATTCACAAATTATTTTTTAGTACTCAAAACGTCTTTTCGAGTGGTTTTTCGCAATGAAATGAAGAAAAATTGTATCGAGAAATACTCGTTTTCAAAACTGTTCTCGATACACCAAATCACAGATTTGTCACTCGAACTGACGGTTTGTGATTTATATAGTATTCTAACTTTTAAAGAAACAGATTACTTCACTCTGTTCGCAAAGACGCTCTACAACAAACTTTTACATTTAAAATTTAGCATTCAACATTTATAATTTCAAAAAAGTCTAGATAAGCGGAATTTCATTCGGTTCTATATAATCATTTTGAATTGCGTAAATAACCAATCCTGCAATGTTTCTAGCTTCCGTTTTTATGAAGAGATTGCTTTTATGTCCTTCCACAGTTCGTGGTGTGATGAAGAGCTTCTCGCCTATTTCTTTGGCGGTTTTTTGGAAACAAATCAATTTTAAAACTTCTATTTCTCTTTCGGTGAGTTTGTTTTTTTCAATTAATGTTGGTTTCGGACTTTTGTGAGATATTTGTTCGCGCAAAACTCCTAATTGATCGTCCATAAAGTAAAATCCTTTGTCGTAGATTTCTCTGATAATTTCTAATAATTGTACTGGAGATATTCCTTTTGGAATGAACGCCGAAACGCCTGTTTTTAGCATGAATCCCATAAAAGAACGTTTGTAATGCGATGTCATTAGTATGACTTTTATACTTGGATAGTTTTGTTTTAGAAACTCAGTTACTTCTACGCCGTTGATTCCTTTCATGTTTAAATCGAGAATCATAATATCGGGTAACGCACTTTCTGTTGCTAGTTTTTCCATCAACATTTCTCCGCTATCTGCTGTGTAACAAATTTCTATATTTTCTTGATTTCCTAAAAAATCTTGCAAAAGCGACACAATTAACGCGTCATCATCTACCAAAGTAATTGTTATGATATCTTTCATTTTATTAGTTTTTGAATAGAAATAGGTTCGTCGTTCCTTTTTTGAGTTCCGATGTTACTTTGTAAATTCCTTTTAAGTATTGTACGCGCGTTTCTATGTTTTTGGTTCCTAAACCTTTGCTATTTTTTTCCACATCGTAGCCGTTTCCATTGTCACTGATTAGTAACGCCATATAGTTTTTTGTCTGCTTCAAATGTACTACTGCTTGCGTAGCATTTGCATGTTTTATAATGTTGGTAATTATTTCTTGAATGATCCGTGTGATTTGCACTTTGAAATCATCTGTATCGTTGGTTTCTTGTCGAATATCATAGATAGCCGTTATTAAAAGATGTTGTTCCCAAGGATATAATATCTCTTTAATTAATTCTGGAAGCTTTGTATATTCAATTAATGGCGGACTTAAATCGTGTGAAATTCTGCGAGCAATGTTGATACTTTCATGAAGCGCATCAATGGTTTTCTGATCTTGCTGATTAATTTCTTGCTGCATTTTTATAGCTGTCAATTTTCCAATTAATCCATCATGAATATCGGCAGCAATGCGATGACGTTCAATTTCTTGTGTTTTAATAGTTGTTTCTAATAAGTTTTGTTGATACGCCAATTGTGTACGCGCTTCATTTTCTTTCGCTTTAATTATCTTCTTAAATATCGCACGCACCAAGAAAATGATTGTTGTTAAAAGAACCACTAAAAATAATCCGACAATAATAATCCAAAGAATTATTGTTTCTGGTTTCTGCCATGTTTCCATATGAAATAAGTTAGGTAGGAATAAAATAAAACGAGTACTAAAACATGTGCCATCAACACATAAACAGCCAAATAAGATCCTTCATTGATTAAAAAATTTATGGGCAATAGAAATAAAAATTCTAATGCAAAAAAGCATAAAATTATACTGTTTAATGATAAATAATGTGCTTCTCCTTTGTATAGTTTTTCTTCATCTCGAATTAATTCGAAAAAATAAACCAACGCCATAATTACTATTAATAAAGGAGTTAACGCTTTTGCATACGGTTGAAAAAGCGCTACATTGTTTGCATTGAGATATATTGATTCTGTAAGTGTATATAACACGCCAATAATTCCCAACGTCCAAACCAGTTTTTTATTTTTAGACAGAAAATGATATAATTTTAAAAAAACAATAAGTTCTAATAAGCTTAGTATAAAATATAAGATCAAATTATTTTTGAAAAGTTCACTTAATATACGAGAAGATACATCTATTGCCAAACTTCCAATTAAGAAAAACAATAACAACTTCGTAATCGTGTCTAAATTTTTATAATAATATATTCCTACACTCGCACCTATAAAAAGTACGAGTGGAGAAAGATAGGTAAGGATTTCAAAAAGTGTGTTTAAACTCATTAGTTAATTCCTAGTGATCCTAATAGACCAAAATTAGTAGCTTCGGTAGAAAGATGTCCTTCTTGTCCAAATGGTGGAACTGGTCTTGCCATGTCTCTAAATTGTGGTTCTATACCACCTTCTGTTTCACCTGATCCAGCATTTAAAATGTCATTAGTTTTTGTATTTTCGACTACTAAATCAATCATATATATATTTTCGTTTTCACTAGTAGGTCGTAATGCTAAGTAACATTTATGAGTAGTATTCATCATAAAATCCGCAGTGTTAATTACAAAAGCTTGTATAACATTTCCATTTTTAGAAACGTTATCTAACCAATTATTTCTTATGGAATCATTGCACCAATTATTAATCCAATCGATATATTTTTCATCCGCAGGGTTTTCAGATAAAATTTTAGTCATTTGTGTTGATAATGGAATTGAAAATAATGCTAAATCTTCAACAGGTCTTTCTTTATTTCTTTCATCAGAATCGCTTGGAATCGCATAGAATTGAAGTGCTCCATCGCTATAAGCAAAATATACATGTAATTTATGAGAACAGATACTTGTATTTCCTAAGGATAATGAAAAGTGATTACCAGTGTTTGTAAATAAATTTTTAATTTCTTCAAGATTTTTCAATCTCATGTTGTTCCATGTTGTGATTGAATCAGTAATTGAGTCCGTTGATGCCATAATTTAAGTTTTAGAGTCACTCAATTGTTGATGAGCAACTGGGTAAGTTAGTGAATTATTTAAAGTACATTTAAAAAGAATCTTCTCTCTTCTTGAATACTGTAAATGTAGAGAAAGTAACATATTTCACGACAAGTAATTTTACCTGTTTGCTAAATATGGTGAAAATTACATACTTAAATTTTAATCAAATCCAAATATAGAATAAGTTACTTCTTTGAATATTAAATAGCTAGATAAGTCCAACAATTTAACGTGTCTATTTCAAACAAAAAAATCGTAATTTTGTGCTACTCAAATAAAAACCCGCATGATTAGAGTTGCCATTAATGGTTTTGGAAGAATTGGTCGAAACTTCTTTCGCTTATTAATAGATCATCCAACGATTGAAGTTGTTGTGATTAATGATTTAGCCGACACTCGAACATTAAGTCATTTATTAAAATATGATAGTATTCACGGTGTTTTACAACAAGAAGTGAAACATACCAAAACTGATATTTTAGTTGATGGAAAACCGTTTCCTGTCACGAATATTTCAGACATTACACAACTAAATTGGAAACCATACAATGTAGATTTTGTAGTAGAAGCGACCGGGAAATTTAAAACGCAAACGCTTTTAAATCATCATATTATAAATGGAGCAAAAAAAGTAATTCTTGCTGTTCCGCCGCAAGATGAAGAGATAAAAATGGTAGTTTTAGGTGTGAACGAACATATTTTGGATGGTTCGGAAACGATCATTTCAAATGCTTCGTGTACGACAAATAATGCAGCACCAATGATTAAAGTGATAAATGAGTTGTGCGGCATTGAACAAGCATATATTACTACAATTCATTCGTATACAACAGATCAAAGTTTACACGATCAACCGCATCGTGATTTACGTCGTGCGCGTGGCGCGAGTCAAAGTATTGTTCCAACAACAACTGGAGCTGCAAAAGCATTGACAAAAATATTCCCTGAGTTTTCTGATGTAATTGGCGGTTGTGGAATTCGTGTTCCTGTTCCAGATGGTTCTTTGACAGATATCACGTTTAACGTGAAAAAAGAAACATCAATTGCCGAAATTAATGCCGCTTTCAAAAAAGCATCGGAAACAAATTTGAAGGGAATTCTTTCATACACGGAAGATCCAATTGTTTCTGTAGACGTAATTGGCAACCCATATTCCTGTACATTTGATTCGTTAATGACGTCTGTAATCGGGAAAATGGTGAAAATCATCGGTTGGTACGACAATGAAATCGGCTATTCTCATAGATTAATTGATTTAATCCTATATATTTCAAATAAATAAGTATTTTTGAATAAATTCAACACTTCATGGTGTGTAAAGTAAAACACATTTTATATTTTTGGTTTGCTTTATTCTCCGTATTGTCCCAAGCTCAATCTAACGATATCATCAAGGACAGTATAGAGCGCACTTTTGTGGACTTCTATGAGTTTAAAAATAAAGCTAAAATGAGTCACGCATTAGAAAAGCTAGTGACTATTTTGGACTTATCGGATAGTATTAACGATAAAAAAAGCACCGCAAAAGTCTATATGCTTCGTGCGGAATTAGGAATTGAAGAAAACTACAAAAGTTTCAATCCAACGGAAATAGAAAGTTATTTAAAAAGAGCTGCACAAATTCAATTAGAAATTCCAGATTCACTTGGACTCGGTTATAATTATGTTTTACGCGCCTTAACCGCGACTCGAAACACTTCATACAGCAATGCTGACAAGCATTTTAGTGATGCAGAAGCTATTTTTGAAAAATATCAATCTACGGATGATATCAAAAAATTAAAATATTATCGCGGTTTATTCTATCTAAGTCAAGGAATTAATAATCGTGCTATTGAAAGTTTTGAAAATTCATTACCGATAAACGATCCGTATCAGCCAAAGTATTTACGCGCCAAAGTACATTTGAATCTCGCGAAAGCGTATAAAAATATCAAGCAATATGAACAAGCAAAACTAAATGCCAAAATAGCTTTACAAATTGCAAATTCCTATGATTTCCCGATTATAAAACTTGAAAGCACACAAATTATTGGCGATATGTATGCAGGTTTGAATGATTTGAAAAATGCATATACATTTCAAAATGAATACATTAAAATCAAAGACTCT
Organism: Kordia antarctica; assembly: GCF_009901525.1. NCBI lineage: Bacteria > Pseudomonadati > Bacteroidota > Flavobacteriia > Flavobacteriales > Flavobacteriaceae > Kordia > Kordia antarctica. The sequence continues at coordinate 4,619,148 of NZ_CP019288.1, read as the reverse complement.
ATCTACAATATAGAGCGTTTGCAAAGTGTTGCGCTAGCTAGAGCTAATTTTGACAATGAATTTCAAAAGCGTCACATTACTGAATTAGTACGTCAATACGACGATTCTACTCAAGTTGGAAAACGTAACAAATTAACGTCTATATTAAGTTCGGCGTTGTTAATCATTATTTCATTATTGACGATTTCTCTCTATCGAAACAATCAAATTAAAGTTAAAACAAACAACTTATTACTGAAGAAAAACTCTGAATTGCAATTGGCAAAAGACAACGCGGAAAAAGCGATGAAAGCCAAAGCGCAATTCTTGTCTACGGTAACGCACGAACTGCGGACGCCACTATACGCCGTAACAGGTTTGACGCATTTATTGTTAGAAGAAAACCCTAGCGAGAGCCAAAAAGAACACTTAAAATCCTTGAAGTTTTCGGGCGATTATTTATTGACGTTTATCAACGATATTCTTCAAGTGAATAAAATTGAAGCTAGAAAACTTGCGGTTGAAAGAGCACCAATAAATCTAAAAAAGGTATTAAATGATGTCGTGAATTCGCTCTCGCAAACATCTAAAGAAAACAATAATAAAATCATTTTAAGTATTGATAAAGGTATTCCTGATAAATTGATTGGCGATTACCTAAAAATGTCGCAAGTATTTATCAACTTGATTAGCAATGGTTTAAAATTTACAAAAGATGGAATTGTAGAAATTTCTGCAACAATTACGGAAGAAAGCGATACGCAACAAGCCATTTTGTTTGAAATAAAAGATAATGGAATCGGGATTTCGAAAGCAATGCAAGAAAATATTTTTGATAGTTTTTCGCAAGGTTCTGTGCAAATCAACCGTAAATATGGTGGAACTGGTTTAGGATTAACAATTGTAAAAAGCTTGTTGGAATTGCTGAATAGCAACATTCAACTCGAAAGTAAACTAGGCGTAGGTTCTACGTTCCGTTTTCCGCTTACTTTAGATAAAGTTGAAGAAGAAGCACTAAGTCATACAGAAATTATAGGCGAAGAAAAAACCGATCTTAAAAACAGACAATTTAAAGTATTGCTCGTTGAAGACAACAAAATAAACCAAGTCATTACGAAGAAAATTATCGCAAAACAAAATATGACCTGCGATATTGCAGACGACGGTTATCAAGCTATTGATTATGCTCGAAGTAATCATTATGACTTTATTTTAATGGACATTCATATGCCAGGAATTAGCGGAATTGAAGCCACTAAAGAGATTCGAAAATTTGATGCTTCTACGCCAATTATTGCGTTGACAGCAATTTCGCTAGACGATAATAAAAATGATTTCTTAAAAGATGGTTTTAACGAAGTAATTTCGAAACCTTTTGATCCTGAGGTTTTCTACAAAAAGATTTCGCATATTCTTTCTTAATAATTTAAAACACATCACATTTACATTTCGATTCTACTCAGTATTCTACATATCTGGCAAATGTTCTTTTGAAAGAAACAAAAAGCAACTAAACCTTGTTTCATACATATATTCAGACTGTTTCGTTATAAAATTTAATGAGTTGGTTATGCGCCTTACTTTTGTCAATACAAAATATTTAAAGTTTTTTCTTTTAAATTACAATAATTAACCCTATATTTATTGTAAGTTATTTTTAACAAAAATTGTTGTGTACTTACGAATCAAAGCTTTCTACTTATTGAATTTTTGTTTAGTATACCAAATAGATTCTTATCTATTAAAGACTTAAAAAATTATAGTTTTCCCCTAACTGTACTGATGATTGTATTACATAAAGCGTTATCTGAAAAGCTTTAATAGAGTAAGAACAATTTAATCAACACTATCATGAAAAAAAGTTTAACAAAGTACCTTGTGCTATTTGCTGTTATTACAGTAAGCATACTAGCCTGCCAAAAGGACAATGAACCATTATCTGAAACAGCTAATTCAATTGAAGCTAAGCGTCAAAATAATGGTATAGATACTGAGCATTTAGAAGAAGCTCTTGGAGAGTATAAAGGAAGATCTGTAAGCGCAAATTTCGTAGGTCGAATTATAGATGAAAATGACCAACCTATAATAAGCGCAATAGTTATATTAGGTGGAACACAAAGAACGACAGACGAAAATGGAATCGTTACGTTTATGAATGCAACTGTCAACGAAAATTTTGCTTATGCCCGTGTGTCCGCTCAAGGATATACAAATGGCTCTAGAGTTATGGTGCCTAACCATGGAAACAATAGTCAAAATTCATTTACCATAAAACTTTTTAATTTAGAAAGCTCACAAATCATTGATTCTTCGGGAGGAGAAGTAATCGTTGAAACTGATTTTGGAGGAGAAGTAATAGTCATTTTTGATGATGGTTTTATAGATGAAAATGGAAATTCATACACAGGAAATGTTTCGGTAAATCTTAACTATCTAAATCCTTTAAATGAGGATATGGCTAATACAATGCCAGGAGAACTTTACGGATTAACCGCAAATTATGAAGAAGTTGCTCTAGGTTCGTATGGAATGGTAAATGTAGAACTTACAGGAAGTTCGGGCGAAAAATTACAAATTACAAATCCTGCAAAAATTCATTTACCTATACATCCTGATCAACTAGCAATAGCTACAAATCAAGTACCAATGTGGTCTTTTAATGAAGATACTGGAGTTTGGTTTGAAGAAACAGTAGCCAATAAGAATGGTAGTCATTACATAGCGGAAGTAAACCATTTCTCTTTTTGGAATTGTGATGCTCCTTTTCCAGTAGTCAATTTCAGTGCTACAGTAACTGATGCTAGTACGGGAAATGCAGTAGTAGGTCTTAAGGTAACGATTTCATATAATGGTTTTTCTCGTTTTGCAGTTACTAATAGCAGCAGCAGCGGTAATGTTAGTGGAAAAATTCCAAGTGGTCAAGTAATGAGTATAACAATTACAGATCTTTGCGGAACAGTACTTTACACTAATACTTCATTTGGTCCTTTTAATAGTGCAACTTCGATTACTATTCCTGTAAATTTAACACCAAATTCAGCAGTAAATATTTCAGGATCTGTACTAAATTGTGCTTCAGCGCCTGTCACTAATGGTTATGTGACCTATTCTAATGGAGGACAATTTTTGGCAACCTATTTAGTAAATGGAGGAACACATAACTATACTGCTGTATCATGTAGTATTCCAGTAAACATAGATCTTGTAGGTGCAGACTTAAGTACTGGTCAAACGGTTGTACCTATGACTGTAACAGCAAATCCAAGTGCTATTGCAAATTTAACTGCTTGTGGCGGATTGGTTGCGGAATACATACGATACAGTGTAAATGGAACGCCTTTACAATATGATTTACTATATCCTAGCGGCGGCTCACAAGGAGCAAACAATATTTACGCAGCAGCTTCATCATCTAATAGCGGAACTTACATTTATGGCAATGTAGCGGCATTAGGAACATATCCTTATAATCCTAATCAATCTACCACGACTGCATTGGCTTTCGAAGTCTTTGGAGACGCTAATGGGATTGATTCAAACGCAACTGTGGGTATTACTGGTGCTATACAATTTACAATAACCAGTTTTGGTCCTATAGGAACCTATATTGATATTGATTTTACAGGCAATTATATAGATTTATTAGGGAATACAAATTTTGTTCAAGGAACTGCGCATATCATTAGAGATTTCTAATTAGCATACCAAATAGAAAACAAATTAAAACGGGATTTCCTTTATTAGGATTTCCCGTTATTTTTAATGTAACAACTGAAGAGTTGATTTTATAAAAACCTTAATCTTCTCTTTAAAATCCATTTCTTCCGCTAAAAAACTAACTTCTATTGGCAAGTAATACAAACTATCCAACATTCCTTGCAAACGCATAAAATCTTTCTCCGTTGTCAAAATACGCTTGTTTCCTGCTTTTTGTTTGATCGTTTTAATATCGCTTTCGCTGAAATTATAATGATCTGGAAATTTTAAATGCACATACTGTAATTGTTCATCGTTTAAATGCTTCAACAATGGTTTAGGATTTGCAATTCCTGTAATCAATACAAATTCTTGTTGTTTCAAAGATGCTAACGAAATTTTTTCTGTTTCGTTTTGAATCATTTCTGCGTAAGCTATTGTCGTAAAGAATACTTTTTGATCCGTTTTCGGACGTAATTTCTGCGTGATTTGAAGCATCTCATTTTCTGAAACGTTTGTCGGACATTTGGTCACTACAATCAGATCTGCGCGTTTTGCACCTGAAATTGGCTCGCGTAAATTTCCTGCAGGCAACATAAAATCGTTCACATACAAATCGTGATATGGCGTTAACAGAATATTGAATCCTGCGGTTACTTTTCGGTGTTGAAACGCATCATCTAGTAAAATGATATCTGGAGCAATTGGCAAATTTCGCAACGCTTCAATTCCTGCGGTTCGTTCAGCTTCAACCGAAACTATAATTTCATCTTTGAATTTGCTATAAAACTGCAATGGTTCATCGCCAATATCAGAAGCTGTAGTTTCCGCATTCGCGACTAAAAACCCTGTCGTTTTCCGTTTGTAACCTCTACTTAGTGTGGCAACTTTGTATTCATCTTTTGTCAATCGAATTAAATACTCAATCATAGGCGATTTTCCGGTACCGCCAACACTTAAGTTTCCAACGCAAATCACGGGAAAATCATACGATTTAGATTTCAACCAACCTTTTGTAAACAACCAATTACGCAAAAACACTATGCCGCCATATACTATGGAGAACGGAAATAATAAAAGTCGAAGTCGTCGCATAAAAGCGAAAGTATCATTTTTTAAGGAATTGAAATAGTAAAAATCATTCCTTTTTAACATATATCTTCTCATTGGAGGCAAATAACATTAATTGTTTTTCTTGTTGTTCGCCATGTTTTATTAAGATTTTAAAAAACTTATAACTGTCTGGAAATACGGAAATCGTAGGCGAAATTAAGTTTTCTGTTTTGTATAATTTTCCTTGTGGCGATTCTTCAAAATCAGCAATCACAATATAATAAAAGCTTTTAAATGCTTGAATTTCGTCGTCGTCACTTGCGCGTTCGTCGCTGCTAACTTTTATGGCTTGCATTCTAAAATAATTGTTGCTTCTGGATACTACATTGGTTTCGTTAATTTCTAAAACGACTTCAAACAATCGATCATCTTTAATAGCAGTTAATCCGTCTCGCGATTGCGAAAAAGCAAAAAAATTAGTCAATAAGAGCAGCATCGTAATCATGTTTATTTTCATAGTTTTGATAGAATAAATTGTTTAATCCATTCAAATTAAAACATCAAGTTCACTTTACAAAACATTTTATGTAAGCGTAGAAATAACTTCATAAGCGTAACAAATAGACTTGATTTTAGCGTTTTTCATCTGTTTTTCTGATGCTAATTTCTATATTTGAACAAAAGCACAAAAAATGATCGTTCAAGATATTATTTCACACATTGAAGAATTATGTCCACTCGCCTATGCCGAAGATTTTGACAATGTAGGTTTGCTTATTGGTTCGAATACACAAGAAGTTTCAGGCGTATTGATTTCGTTAGATACACTTGAAAATGTCGTAGATGAAGCAATTGAAAATAACTGCAATATGATTGTGAGTTTTCATCCAATTATATTTTCTGGCTTAAAAAAAATTACTGGAAAAACCTATGTGGAACGTGTGGTTTTGAAAGCTATAAAACATGATATTGCCATTTACGCAATGCATACTGCGTTGGACAATTCGTGGAATGGTGTCAGCGATCGGATCTGTGACGAATTAGGCTTGACCGAAAAATCAATTTTAATTCCACAAAAAGGAACGATTAAAAAACTCATAACATTTGTGCCTAAAAAAGCTGCTGAAAAACTTCGAAATGCTTTGTTTGCTGTTGGCGCAGGAAATATTGGTAATTATGAAAATTGTAGTTTTAGCGTAGAAGGCTTGGGAAGTTTTCAAGGAAATGAAGCTTCAAATCCTACGATTGGCAAAAAAGGAGACACACATTTTGAAGAAGAAATTCAGGTAGGAATTACGTTTACGAAACATTTAGAAAGTAAAATTATCCGAACGCTTCATGAAAATCATCCGTATGAAGAAGTTGCCTATGAAATTACAACCTTGGAAAATACAAATCAGCATATTGGAATGGGAATGATTGGAATGTTTGAAAAACCAATGGAAGAATCGCAATTTATGACCTTATTAAAGACAAAAATGAAGGTTCCTGTGGTGAGACATTCGGCATTATCAGGAAAAATGATTCAAAAAGTCGCTGTTTTGGGTGGAAGCGGAAGCTTTGCTATTGATTATGCTAAACGTGCTGGCGCAGACGCATATGTTACGGCAGACTTGAAATACCACGACTTTTACAAGGCGGAAGGAAAGTTAGTTTTGGCAGATATTGGACATTATGAAAGTGAACAGTATACAAAAAATCTTTTATTTGAGTATCTTACGAAAAAAATTCCTAATTTTGCATTCATTTTATCAGCAGAAAATACAAATCCAATCAAGTATTCATAGATATGGCAAAGAAGAAAGAAGTTACGGTTGAAGAAAAATTACGCGCGCTTTTTGATTTACAATTAATTGATTCTCGTGTAGACGAGATTAAGAATGTAAGAGGAGAACTTCCTTTAGAGGTAGAAGACTTAGAAGATGAAGTAACTGGATTAACTACGAGACATGAGAAGCTTCAAGCCGATCTTGGTCAGATTGATGATAACATCAAGAGCAAAAAGAATATTATTGACGAGGCTAAAACCTTAATCAAAAAATATACAGAGCAACAAAAAAATGTTCGTAACAATAGAGAATTCAACGCTTTATCTAAAGAAGTTGAATTTCAAGAGTTAGAAATGCAATTGGCTGAAAAGCACATCAAAGAATTTAAAGTTTCTATTGATCAAAAGAAAGCTGTCATTTCACAAACGAAAGAACGTGTTGACGAAAGACAATCACATTTAAAGCACAAAAAAGCGGAATTAAACGATATTCTTGAAGAAACTAAAAGAGAAGAAGAATACCTTTTAGGAAAATCTGCAGAATTTGAAAAGCTAATCGAAGCCAGATTGTTAGCAGCTTACAAACGTATTCGTAACAATGTACGTAACGGTTTGGCAGTTGTAAAAATTGAAAGAGGTGCTTCTGGTGGTTCTTATTTTACAATTCCACCACAAGTTCAAGTAGAGATTGCTTCTAGAAAGAAAATCATCACTGATGAGCATAGTGGACGCATTTTAGTTGATCCAGCATTAGCTGACGAAGAAAAAATAAAAATGGACAAACTTTTCGCTAAGTTTTAAATCCAACACAATATATATTAAAAAAAACCTCGCTACTTAGCGAGGTTTTTTTGTGGCTTTAAGTTCGTAAATTAACGGATACAATTTATCGCTGGTTTCATACAAACCTTCGGCATTCTTTACCAAATTTGGTAATACATCATATGGAGACGCATCGTGTTCTTTGAAGAGTTCAATTGTCAAACCTGCTTCAATTAGTGCGTTGATGACATCACTCAAACCGTGATTCCAAGCGTATTCTTTGCTAACCATTTTCGTTTCTCCATCTTCGGCGTACGTTCCTTCGTATTCTTCGTAAATCACTTCTTCTTGACTATACGCGTATTTTAATATTGCCGGCGTTTGTAAATAATCAAACATCCATACAATTGGATGAAATTCTACCATGTAAAATGTTCCGCCATCTTTTAAGCGAGATGCTATAATTTCCGCCCATTTTTGTAAATCGTGCAACCAACCTATGACGCCGTAACTTGTAAATACAATATCAAATGTATCTGTGACATGATCGTTTACATCAAACACATTACAACAATGAAATTGCGCATCTAAATTTAATTCGGTATTTAAGGATTTTGCTAGTTTAATTGCTTCATCAGACAAATCAATTCCTGTTGCTTTTGCGCCCATTCGAGCAAAGCTCAACGTATCTTGCCCAAAGTGACATTGCAAGTGTAATATTGATTTCCCTGCTACATTTGGCAAACTATTCAGTTCATATTTCATTAAAGATGATGCACCATTTTTAAAATCTTCCATCGCATACATTTCACTTTTTGCATGAACGGCTACCTTTTTATTCCAGGTTTCTTTATTGGTATTAAAATAATTATTGTTCATTTTGTCGGTTTTTTATGCCTTTTATCGTATAATTGTTGTTCGAATTAATTCTCAATGACAATTCTAAGGAAAAAAAATGAAATCATACTTAAATTGAAGAATTAGTAAAAGCATTTACCTTAAAAATAATAAAATATTATTGACATTTCAGACTTACAAAATATTTCTGGAAATTCATTTACAAAACTAATTGCGAAGAAGTACTTCGGAGCAATAGTAATAGTTCTAAATCTTGAAAAAGCCTCGCAATTTGCGAGGCTTTTTTGGCAATAAAAAACAGTTTCCTCGTTTTTGATTAATGAACGCCGCTCATCAACCTTTTAATAAAAGGCGATATCATCATGACCAATATTCCAATAACTGCGGTAAGCACGCCAAAAACAGCATAAACTGATACATATTGGTATAATTGTTCGAATGCTGCTCCGTTGGTTCCTGAAAAATCTGGTGTCAATCCTGTAATTGTTTCTGTTATTTGACCAAAAATTCCACTTGCAAACATGTTTTCTTCTGTTGCTGAAACTGTGGTTAATTTGGCAATTTTCCCAGCAAAAAAGTGTCCGTAGAAAGATGCAGAAAAGAAAACTCCCATAATAAATGCCAAGTATTTTTTTGGTGAAAGTTCCGTCATTTTTGATAATCCAATCGGAGAAATACACAATTCGCCAACGGTTAAAATTAAATACCCGACAAATAAATACCACATTGGAGTCTTTGCGAAAATATCCACCGAATTTGCAGACATTGCGAAGACAATAAATCCAAGTCCTAATAAAAACAAGCCTAATCCAGCTTTGAGCGCAGAATTTGGATTTTTATTTTTTCTTATTAAAACCGTCCATAACCATGAAAACGGAATTGCTAATAGAATGATAAATCCTGAATTTATACTGTTTGTTTGCGCTGCATTCAGTCCGACGAGATTGATGTTTCTATCTGCAAAAAGTGTCAATGAACTTCCTGCTTGTTCAAAAATTGCCCAAAATAACGCCATTAAAATCGTGAAATATGCGGTTACTAATAAACGCTTTCGCGCGATGATTCCAACAGAACGATAAATATAAACTATCATCGCAGTAATCGCGATCGTAGCGATCCAAACGATATAATGTTCATATTGATTGAATTTTACAATAATAGCAAATACAGGAACTGCCAAAAATGCACCAATCGTAACTAATTGTCCTTTATTTAAGCCAAGCCATTTTTGATCATATAATTTCTGATTTGGCACTTTTCCTTTCTCTTGAAACACATTTTTGTTCGTTCCTCGATAGAAAAAGAATAATCCCAACAACATTCCAAATCCTGCCAACATAAAACCATAATGCCAGCCGTACACTTCCGCAAACCAAGCACATAATAATGGAGCAACTGCGCCACCAATGTTGATTCCCATGTAAAAAATGGTAAATCCAGCATCGCGCCGTTTGTCTTCTTCATTATACAATGCGCCAACAAATGTGGAAATATTTGGCTTAAAAAAACCGTTTCCGACAATTATCAATGCCAACGAACCGTAGAAAAATATTGGTGTTTCTATTGTTAAGAAAAAGTGTCCTAACGCCATCAAAATTCCGCCAAGGAAAATTGCCTTTCGATATCCAATATAATGATCGGCGATAATTCCGCCCAAAACTGGCGTTACGTATACTAATGACATATACGCAGCAAAAATTCCGATGGACATATCATCACTAAACAATAACTGTTTGGTCATGTATAAAATAAGCAACGCTTTCATTCCGTAGAAAGAAAAACGTTCCCAGAGTTCGGCAAAAAACAAATAAAATAATCCTTTTGGATGCCCGAATCGTGTATCGGAAACAGTTGAAGATGACATGTACATTGTATTTTAAATTAATAGCATACAAATGTGTCATTCTTCAAATCTAAAGAAAAGTAGTGTCGTTAAGTATAGTAAAAAATAATAAGTTGTGCAGATTTGTGTTGTGAAGCACAATTAATTACAAATAGATTTATATTCTTCATTTTCAGCAACTTGCACAAACTCATGGAGCAAACCTTCATCAATAGTAATGTTTTCGGGAATCATACGCAATCGGTATTTTCCTTCGCCTAAAAACGTAAATAAGTCTCTACGTTCTAATTGTTGATGCGCTTCTAGTTGTAAAATTTCATTGATATTTTCAATAATTCGTGTGAGATAGGTTTGGTTTTTTATTTCACCAGCGGAACTTACCAAAATGCTTTGCAAATCGCCATTTCCATATTCGCGACGAATGGCAAATTTCAACAAGTTTTTATATTGAGTAGTTTTCGATCCAAAATCTACTTGCGCATTGTTTATATTTTTTGATGGAATACTGAGTTGAATCAATGACCAATCTAGGAATTTAAGACGCATTTCATTTGGTCGTGGTGTATTTGCGAGTTGAATTACCCAACTTGTCGCCAATACTAAAAATAATGAAATCAGTGATGTTTTTGCAATAATCTTGATAAGTAACGTAGCAAATTCATCATTAAAACTTAGAAAAACTTCTGGCAACTGTGACACAAAAATTAATACCATAATCACTACCGAAATCATCGCAACGAGTTTTAATCCACGATGTAAAAAAGTTTTGTAGAAAGAAATTAGCATTAAAAAACACAAGAAACCTGATAATATTAAATCTGGAACTGCATTTAATCGCACGTTATTATAGATATTATTTTTACCAAAAACACCAGTCATTATAAGCGTTACAGAAGCAACTGCAATAATGATTCCGATGATAATCTTGATGTTTTTTGTGTTATTGTAGATGAATTTTGGCGCGTAGTAAAAGTAAAAAAGTGCCATCAACAAAAAGAGATTGTTCACAATAGACAATAAGTTCACACCAATTTGATACGCCATCGTGTCAGAAAACCCAAACCGTTTTGATGTGTACGCCCAAATTCCTGAACCAACCCAAACAAACATGGCTAAACTTAGGTATAACAATCCGCTATCGACACGTTTTTGCGATTCGTCTTCTTCTAAAATCTGGCGAAAACGCTTCCGAATATTCGAATAAATTGCCAATAGCAAAATAGCTCCGACAAAGGAAATAAAAATATGTGCGAGGTTATGGAATTGTGCTACACTTGTCATTTAAAAAATATAATTAATGAATTACAAGATTGAATGATTAAAAAATTAATACATTGATTAATTGTTACATTATTCACCACCTAATATCTTACGAACCAAGTCTTTTTTTGCAGCTTCATTTTCACCAAATAACCAACGCAATACATTGTCTTCCCAAATATCATCGTGTTGTTTTTGATCTATAATATTGCGTTGCATTGATAAATCGAGGAGTTTCCCAGGATATGATGATTGTGCATCGCTTACCATTTCTCCCAACGGATACGGATCGTCTAATCCCATAATAATCTGCTTACTTCCTTGTCTGTCAACCATTAACTTAAACGAATCCGTATCGTGTACCAACGTATCAAAGTAAATATTTGGATGTCCAACGGCTTTTCGTGGATGTACTTTTCCTTCAAACAAATCTGGTCGTCCATCAAATCCTTGAATTCGTCGTCCTAAATTCATTTGCGCCAATTGTCCGCCATGTGCAAAACACGTTCGAATGTTTGGAAAACGTTCTTGCATTCCGTTTAGCGTATAAAAATGATACGCATCACCACATTGTGCCAACATCCAAATTAAGTGAAAACGCCAATTTACGTTTTCTAATTTGATCATTTTATCGCCATCATACGGATGAATTTCAATCGCTAATTTATACTTATTTGCCAATTCAAAAATTGGATCATTTTCTTCATCAAACACAGATCTCCATTGTCCTATAGAGTCCATAAAGTGCGTTGGCAAACACAAAACGTGCAAGCCTAATTGTTCTACACAACGTTCAATTTCCCATAAAGCGCCATGTATAAATCCCGGATGCACTACAAATCCACAGGTAAATTTCGATGGATGATCTTGTTGCACTTTTGCATTAAAATCATTCTGAAAACGCAACGCATGTTTCATTGCTTCTAGGCGCAAACCGTTTCCATATAATTGTGAAAGATTCAGTATTACGGCATGGTCAATCTTGTTTTTTTCCATCCAAGCTAGCTTTTCATTCAAGAAAAAACTAGAATCTGTCACAGGTCGTTTCCAATCGTCTTGCAACATATATTTACGTTCATCATCTACCCAAAAAATCTTTTTATCCTTCATAAATTGAGGAATTTGCTCTGGATATGGCAATAAATGTGAATGTCCGTTTATACGCAGTTTTCGTTTCAAGGTAGTATTAGTTTTTGGGCGTGACTCTAAATGTTCACTTCGAGTACCTCAGTGTACTTTTCGGTTATTTTTTTATTACTACCGAATAGTAGATTCCTGAGCGAAGTCGAAGGACAATCCCTCACGCATAATTAATCCTATAAAAATACTATTTCTTATAGAGATTGTGTTGTGTTTAACGTTTTAAAATGCTTGTAATCTAAAAAAACTAGCCTTCACTCCTTTTTGAATCGTCAAAAAAGTATAAAGGCTAGTTTACTAAAAATATGGTTGGTTACTATTTGTTTAACTTACAACAACTGCTGATTCTTTTCGAGCGGCTCTTAAAGTAATTGTATTATCAAATTTATTTTGATAGGAAAATGTGGTTTTTCTTCCTTGCTTTTGTGCTATCACTTTTACTGGAAATGCAAAAGAAGCCGCGTCTATATCAAGTTCATGTGATTCTGCATTTTGACTAACGTTTTCAACTAATCCTGCAAATTCACTTGCTAATTTTTCGTTTAAGATATAAAACTTACTCGTGCCATTTTCCTTAACGATTAATGCCAATTCTTTACTTTTAAATCCAAACATTGGTTTCTTTTGAAGTGGAATTGCAAAACATGAGCTGTTTAGTTTCACTACTTCAGTGGCATTGTACACATATCCTTCTTCGCTTAAAGTTGCAATCAATCGTTGGTGCGTTTTTGCAACTCCGCTTGACAGGTTTGAGATAGAAATGTGTTCAACAGTACTTAGTAAACGATTAAATCCTTTTCCGATACTGGAGAGAGAAATACCGTTATTACTAGCTAAGGCAGAACTAGGGAACATGGAGAGCGCACCTGCGCTCATTACACTGGATACAATAAAGTTTCTTCTGTTCATTATGGTTAGTTTATTAGTTTACAATATATTAAACATCGTAAAATATGGTTTTCAGACTCTCAATTTAAGAATTTTTTAACACTTTTATGAATTAATTGTTAAAAAATTATAAAGTCAGGTAGTTATACTTTTAACCTTGTAAGAATTTTATAAATATGTTTATGAGTTAAAAGTGTAGTTTTTGTTTTTACAGCTTCGCTGGGTTGTTTTTGTTTTGTTGATTCGTTGACTTGTTCATTGTTCAATTCGACTAAATCTAAAGCACTTTCAACTTTTCACTCTTTGCTATTTTGTTTTTTGTTGGTTCGTTGATTTGTTCGTTTTTCAATTCGACTAAATCTTTTCACTTTCAGCTTTTCACTTTCACTTTCACTTTCACTTTTCACTTTCAACTTTTCACTTTTAACTTTTAACTTTTAACTATATAAAAAACTACAACGACTTCGTTCGTCCACCATCAACAGGAACATTGATTCCATTTATGTATGATGCGGCGTCAGTAGCCAAGAAAGCAATAGCATTTGCAATTTCTTCTGGTTTCGCAAAACGTTTGGCTGGCACACTATTTTTCATTGCTGTACTTACCTCATCTATTGTTTTACCTGTTTTGGCAGCTTTGTTTTTGATGATTTCTGACAAACGTTCCGTAGCTGTTGCGCCTGGCAATACATTGTTTACCGTGATTCCAAATTGTCCAAGTTCGTTTGCCAATGTTTTTGACCAATTGGCAACTGCACCACGAATGGTATTGGAAACACCTAAACCATCTAAAGGTTGTTTTACAGAGGTAGAAATCACATTGATAATACGTCCGTAACCAGCTTCTTTCATTCCGCCAACAACAGTTTGCACTAATACATGATTGCATTTTAAGTGTTGTGTAAATGCACGTTCAAATTCGTCTAATTTTGCATTGAAAACTGGTCCGCCTGCTGGTCCGCCAGTATTGTTGATTAAGATATGAAACGCATGATTTTCTTTTATAAAAGATTCCACTTTTTCACGCAATTCCTCTGGATTTTGAAAATCTGCTATAATGTAACTGTGTTTTTGTCCTTTTGTAGTATCCAATTCGCTTACCACTTGTTTCAGTTTTTCTTCATTTCTAGCAGTTAAGGTTACGTTTGCGCCTAATTCGGCTAATTGCTTCGCTGCTGCTTTCCCGATTCCTTGCGTACTTCCGCAAACGAGTGCGTTTTTATGTTGTAAGTTTAGGTTCATTTTTTGTTGGTGTTGTTCGTTTATTCGTTTTTTGTTGATTTGGGTCTTTGGTCTTGGTAATTCGTTATTCGTTTATTCGTTTATTCGTTTATTCGAAAAAACACTTTTACATTTAAAATTTTACATTTAGCATTTCCTTTTCACTTTTCATTTCGATAGCTACGCTAGGTATTTTCAATCAAAATATATTTTGATTTTAATAATGCTCAATGCGGCGCACTTTTAACTTTTCACTTTTCACTTTCAACTCACTTATATTTTATACAAATATTCTTAGGTTCCGTAAAAAAACGCAATGCTTCCATGCCACCTTCACGTCCAACGCCTGAGTTTTTCATTCCGCCGAAAGGCGTACGCAAATCACGCAAAAGCCACGTATTTACCCAAACAATTCCTGCTTCAATTTTCTTAGACATATTCATCGTGCGATTCAAATTGTTTGTCCATAATGTTGCCGATAATCCATAGCGAACACCATTTGCCATTGCCAAAACTTCTTCTTCCGTATCAAAAGGCATCATGGTTACGATTGGACCAAATATTTCTTCTTGATTTACACGACATTGATCTGTTTGAACTTCAATAACTGTCGGTTCTAAATAGTATCCGTTTTCAAAACCTTCAACCGCAACTTTATTTCCGCCACATAAAACGGTTCCGCCTTCTTCTTTTGCAATGTCAATGTATGATTTTACTTTTTCAAGATGTGACTCAGAAACCAGCGCGCCAATATTCGTAGTTTCATCAAATGGATTTCCAACTTTTAATGCGTTTACTTTTTCTACAAAATCCGTTTTGAATTTGTCATAAATGCTTCTTTCAACAAATATTCTCGAACCACATAAACAGATTTGTCCTTGATTTGCAAACGAAGAACGCACCGTAACTTTTAACATTTCATCATAATCGCAATCAGCAAAAATGATGTTTGGGTTTTTTCCTCCTAATTCTAGCGAAAGCTTTTTAAACATTGGCGCAGCAGTTCTGGCAATATGCGCGCCAGTTGCCGTTCCGCCAGTAAACGAGATTGCTTTGATGTTTGGGTGTTCCGTAATTGCTTGTCCAGTTGTATGTCCTAAACCGTGTACAATATTCAAGACTCCTTTTGGCAAACCCGCTTTTGTGCAGATTTCGCCGAGTAAATATGCGGTCATTGGCGTGACTTCACTCGGCTTTGCAACTACTGTATTTCCTGTCGCTAACGCTGGCGCAATTTTCCATGTGAAAAGATATAAAGGTAAGTTCCAAGGTGAAATACAGCCTACAACTCCAATAGATTGTCGCAAGGTGAAGTTCATCGCATTGAGTCCAATACTTTCGTGCGCTTCGCTTGAAAATTGTGTGATTGCTTGCGAAAAGAATTTAAAATTACTTGTTGCTCGTGGAATATCAATTTGTGTGGCGAGACTTAACGGTTTTCCATTGTCTAACGATTCTGCGTATGCTAAATCTGGTAAGTTTTCTTCTATTAAATCTGCTATTTTGTGAAGGATTCTGCTTCGTTCATCTATTGTGGTAGAAGACCAACTTGGAAATGCCGTTTTTGCTGCTTGATATGCCGCTTCAACATCTTCCGCAGAAGAGTTTGGAATTTTCCCATAGATTTCTCCATTGGATGGATTGTAATTGTCAATCCATTCGTTACTTTTTGGTTCAACGTAAGTGCCGTTTATGTAGTTGAGAATCTTTTTCACACGTTTAAATTTTAATAATTTTTTGAAAGTTAATTATAAAATTGAGAACGTGTGTAACCACTTCGTTCTCTCATTAAAAATTTTAATCATATACTTTTGGAAAGATATTTTTAAAATTTATGAATTTTCGCTTCATTCTAGTATTTTATTGCTTTTTATACGCCATTACTTTGATTTCCACCACCAAATCTGGGTGTGGCAATTGATGTACAGCAACTGTAGTTCGCGTTGGTCCAGTTTCTTTGTCAAAGAATTCTCCGTACGCTTTGTTGTAACCTGCAAAATCGTTCATGTTGACAAGAAACGAAGTTACATCTACGACATCTGCCAAACTTGCGCCTACATTTTGTAAATTTTTTTCAATATTTTTTAAGACTTCACGCGTTTGCGTAGCAATATTCAAATGTTTTGTGCCCATTTCGTCAATGATATCAACGCCAGCAATGGTATTATCTGGTCTTCGCGAACTTGTGCCTGATACAAATATGAAGTCGCCCGCACGTTTTGTGTGTGGATATGCGCCTCTTGGTGTTACTTTTTTTTCTTGCATTTTTTATTATGTGTTGTTTGTTTATTTGGTTTTTCGTCAATTTGTTTACACTGAGCGGAGTCGAAGTGTTGATTTGTTGTTTGTTGTTTGTTGTTTGTTGAAAATACTTTTTAATTTAAAATTTATAATTCAACATTTATAATTTTATAAGGCTTCCGCGAGATCTAACAATTTATAAATCGTTTTCCAGTTTCTGGTGGTTGCTCGTGTTTTGAGTTTGCGTTCAAAGAAATTGTTTGTGAGTTTGGTGCGTCCAAAACCAGTTGGGCAGTCTAAATATATTTCTGAATTGATAATTTTGAAACGATCACCTTTACTGTCTATTTCAATCGTAGTCTCTTCGGGAATTCTTGCCAAGAATGTGATTCCTTGTTTTGAAATATCAGCTTCCGCAAATGGATTGTTTGCAATTGCCGTTTTCCATTGATCGATTGTTTTCACTAACACAGGAACTTCATAATCATATTTTTTTTTGATAGCTTCCGCGATTTGACTTCCTAATTTTTCTTGATTTTGTTTCGCTGCTTTGAAGACTACATTTCCACTTTGAATATAGGTTTGCACATCTGCAAAACCGAGTGTTGACAATAGTGTACGGAGTTCTGCCATTGGTAATTTTTTACTTCCTGAAACGTTTATTCCGCGTAAGATGGCGATGTAAATCATGTTGGTTGGTTGTGTGCGTTTCAAAGATACATTTTTTTGGTTGGATTGTGTGTTGTGTGTTGTGTGTTGTGTGTTGTGTGTTGTGTGTTGTGTGTTGTGTGTTGTGTGTTGTGTGTTGTGTGTTAATTTATTCTTTTTTTTGATGTAATCTATAAACTGATAAACTTTTAAACATATAAACTTCAAATTTGTTATTTGTTATTTGTTGGTGTTGGGTTTTGTACTATAGAAAACTCAATACTCAATTCTTTTTTATATATGTAATCTTTGTGCTATTTTTATGGAATAAGTTTGGAAGTGAATCTCAATTTAAAAAATCTTTCATCAAAAAAATAAAAAACAAACATGGGATTATTTTCATCTGAATGTAGTAATTGCGGAAGTAAGGAACATGCTTCTAGTACCTGTCCGCACGGATTATTTTCAAGTAAATGCAGTCATTGTGGAAGTAAAGATCATGCTTCTGGAGATTGTCCACACGGATTATTTTCAAGCAAATGCAGTCATTGCGGAAGTAAAGATCATGCTTCTGGAGATTGTCCACACGGAATATTTTCAAGCAAATGCAGTCATTGCGGAAGCAAAAATCATGCTTCTGGAAATTGTCCGCACGGAATATTTTCAAGTAAATGCAGCAATTGTGGAAGCAAAAATCATGCTTCTGGAGATTGTCCGCAAGGTTTATTTTCATCTAGTAGATCTTCTTCCTCAAATAAGAAATCATTTTTTAACGATACAAGTATTTTAGGCATATCAATAAAATTGGGACTTATTGCTTTTGCCATTGCTATTGCATTGACAATTTTGACAATTGCTTTTTTATTGGCTCCAATCGGATTGTTAGTTTGGTATCTCATTAATAAAAGAAAGAATCGTTGGCTTGCTATTTCAGGAATTCTGATTGGACTTTATTTGACATATGATACGTTTTCTAATGGTTTAATTACTGGTAACATGATGAAGATGCAAGCTTCTGAAGGAATTTATATTTCTTTGGTATATTTTATAATTACCGTTATAATTTCGGCATTATTGTTTGATAAATATGCTACAGAAAATATGTCTTTGAATTTGAACGGAAATTTTTTCATCAAGAGAAATCGTATAGAAAGAAGAAAAATAATTATTGGAATTGTCATTGCAATCATCGTGTTGTATGCGATTTTTATTTGAATCCTAATTCTGATTAGTTCGCGAGAATATTTAGGTGTTTCCTCGAACCAAAACCATCTTATTCTTTCTTGCCACGAATTCACGAATGTTTTTGATTATATTACGAGAAATATTAATGTGTGTGTTTAATCTAAATGAATTTTAACCATTAGTATTTTTCATTCATAAAATAATAAACTCATGAAACGAGCATATTAGAAACGTTATCATCTAAAGGAATGGTTAATAGCGAACAACATGTGACCGTTGAAAAACAAAATAAATAAACTCATGAAACTAAACCTATTATCGTGTGATGCGCAACGACCAGATAAAAGAGCGATAGCCAAATGTATTTCAGAGGTTTCACTTAGTATTGGTGAATCTTTAGCCAACGAACTTACAGAAATTCTCTTGGAAGGAGATGCCGTAGATATTGAGGTGGACGACAAAAATTCTGGTTCTGCTTTGAGAGCGTTGCGAAAATTAGATATTGACTATGAAATTATTGAATGATTTCAAAAATAATATAATTGAGTTATACACTTAGTTCTTTATTGATAATCAATTGGTTAACTGCATATTCCATGCTTAAAAAGCTAAACTCTTATAAAGATTATCCTTTAAATGGCATTAAGCAAAATTAAGTGCCTGATAATTATAACTTTATACAATTACTTAAGTGTATAACTCAATAATATAAATTCACTTTTTTCTTTTAAATTTACAAGCAACTAACGAATTAATAACTACACGTATACATGACATCATATTCTATAAGTGAAATCAATACTATTGTCAAAGGCGAATTAATAGGTGATACAAGCCACAAAATTGAAAGTCCAGAGGAATTACAAAAAGCAAGCAACAATCAAATTACATTTATTGGAAGCCGAAAGTATGTGAAGCTTTGGGCAGATTCAAAAGCTTGTGCGGCACTTGTAAGTTCTAATTTGGATGTTGAACCTGGCGACAATCGTGCTTTGATTAAAGTAGAGAATGTCGATTTAGCAATGGCAAAGATATTGGAATTTTTCAATCCGCCAGCACCTGTTTTTGACACAGATATTCATCCAACTGCCGTGATTCATGAAACTGCAAAGATTGGAAATGGCTGTAAGATTGGTCCAAATTGTTATGTAGGGAAAGATGTTGAGTTAGGAAACGAAGTCGTTTTATACCCAAATGTATGTGTTTTTGATGAAACTATAATTGGAAATCATACGATTGTTTGGTCTGGAACTGTAATTCGCGAACGCTGTATTATTGGAAGCCATTGTATTTTTCATACGAATGTAAGTATTGGAGCTGACGGATTTGGATATAGACCAAGTGAAGATGGCAGAGGACTTGTGAAAATTCCACAGATAGGAAATGTCATTATTGGACATTTTGTTGAAATCGGCGCAAATTCATGTGTAGATAGAGCAAAGTTTAGTTCCACTATTATTGGTGATGGTTGTAAGATTGATAACCTTGTACAAATAGCGCATAATAGTGTTATGGGACGTTCATGTATTATGGCTGGACATAGCGGACTTGCAGGTTCTGTGACGTTAGGCGATGGCGTTATTATTGGCGGAAGCGCTTCTATTAAAGATCATACTACGATACATTCGGGCGCAACGGTTGCGGCAGGTTCTGGAGTAATGAATGATGTAGAAGCAGGAAAAACGGTGTTAGGATATCCTGCACAAGATGCCAGATTGATGCTGAAACAATGGGCAACTGTGAGACGATTGATGAAAGACCAATAGATTTTCTTTCTTAATGTGTTTAGATGATTGTTTTAAACTTTTAAAAGAGTTTGCTTGTTACGCATTGTATAGGTTTTGCCACGAATTCACGAATGATTTTTGTTGGATTACGGGAAACCTCATTGTGTGTGTGTGAGTTTTGTTTTACTTTTATCGGAAATAAATAGGAGTTTTGAGTTAAAATTTCTTTTATACATAACATAGACAACAATAAAAGAGAAATAAAAGAACAAGAATTAAACTGAATGAATAAACAGCCAAAACCAGACTCAAAAAAATATACGGACTTAATATCCGAAATACAAAAAGGACAAATTAAAATTCCAAAATTCCAACGAGATTTTGTTTGGAGCATTGATAAAACAGCAAAACTTTTAGATAGTATTTTAAAAGGTTATCCAATTGGAACTTTCATTTTGTGGGAAACAAACGAAAGATTAAACGATATTAAAAATATTGGAAATCTTAAATTACCACCTATTCCAGACGACATAAAAGTTCAATATGTTTTAGATGGACAACAACGAATCACATCTTTATACGCAGCATTTTTAGGTGCTTCAATACAAAAAGAAGGCGAAAAAAAGATTACGGATTACGGTTCAATATTCGTTGATTTAGAAGGAGATATTAACAATAACGATGAACAAATCATAGTATCAGAGAAACCTGAGTCTAAGAGTATTTCGCTGAAAAACTTACTAAATTCTAAATACAGTGATTTAAGAGAGAGTTATTCTAATGACGATATAGATAAAATTCAAGAATATAAAGAAACTTTTACTTCTTACGATTTCTCAACAGTTGTACTTCGTAAAGAAGATATTGATTCTGCAATCGAAGTCTTTACTCGAATAAATACAGGCGGACAAACATTGACTTTATTTGAAATAATGTCTGCAAAAACTTATGATGAGGAACAGAAATTTGATATGCAAGACCGATTTCAAAAATTACTTAAAGAACTTGAAGTCAGCAAATATGACACAATTTCAAGCACAGTAATTCTAAATGTTTTAGGTCTAATATTAAGTAAAAATAAAGAGTGTAAAAGAAAAGTCGTTTTACAATTAGATAAACAGCGTATTATTGACATTTGGGACGATGTTATTTCAGCACTTAAAGAAAGTATTGACTATTTCCGTTCAGTTTATAGAATTCCTGTATCAACACTCTTACCTTATGATGCACTTTTAGTTCCTTTCAGTTATTTCTTTTACTATCAAAAAGAAAAGCCAAAAGGGGAACAAATAAAATACTTGCAAGAATTTTTTTGGAGAATTTCATTATCGTTTAGATATTCAAGTTCAACAGAATCTAAACTTGCTCAAGATATTAAAAGAATCGATCAAATTTTAGATGGGAAACGACCAAACTACGATGAATTAAAAGTCTTTTTAAGTTCACCAAGAGATTTAATTGATACAAATTTTAGTGCAGGAAACAGCTATTGCAAAGCAGTTCTTTGTTTATTAGCCTATTCCGAACCAAAAGATTTTCAAGATAACGGAAAAGTTATTCTTGATAATTCTTATTTAAAAATGGCAAATAGTAAAAACTATCACCACTTTTTCCCTAAATCATATTTAAGAAAAAAAGGGATTGGAAACGAAAATAGTATTGTAAATATTACTTTGGTTGGAGCAGGTTTAAATAAGTATAAAATTAAAGCAAAAGCACCTTCAATTTATATTCAAGATTTTTTAGATGAAAATGATGAATTGAATAAATCTATCAAATCTCACTTAATTGAAAATATTGACGATTTTGGTATTCATAGTGATGATTATTCTGTGTTTTTAGAAAAGAGAGCTACTTCCATTTTTAATGCTTTAAAAAGAAGAATAGAATTAACAAATACGGAAAAAGTAGAGGACACAGAATTAAAAGAATTAATCTTAATCGGAGAAAATGAAAAGTTGGAAATGAAATCAACTTTACGCTATGATTTGAGACAAAATATTATAAATAAAAATTTAGAATATGTCATTGCTAAAACTATTTCTGCGTTTTTAAACAGCGAAGGCGGGATTTTAATCATCGGAGTTGATGATGATGGAAATGCATTAGGACTTGAAAAAGACATTGAAACCTTTTCTAAAAAAGATGTAGACGGTTTTGAATTGCATTTAAGGAACATTATTAAGAAACATTTAGGTTCAAACTTTGAAAAGCATTTAAAAGTATCGTTTCCAATAATTGATGAAAAAACAATTTGTAAAGTGAAAATCCTAAAAAGTGGAAAACCTGTGTTTGCGAATTTTGAGGGAAAAGATAGTTTTTACGTCCGAAATGGGAACTCATCAATTCCGAAAAACAGAGAGGAACAAAGTGAGTACGAAAAGCTACATTGGAAATAATATTTTCCTAAAAAAACCATTTAAAAATAACTCTAATTTTTCAATCAACAATCAAATCATCGCAACAACAAATTCACATTCACTCTATACAATTTCCCAATAGGAGTCAAGTGTTCGCCAATTAAAATTCGGTTGCCTTCAATGCTATGAATTCGTTTTATAGCGACAGCGAACGACTGATAGACTTCTAGAAAATCTCTGCTTAGTCGTTATAAATTTCTAACTTTGTTGTAACATTACATCAATTTATATACTTTATAAAATGCTTCCGTGGAAAATTAGATATAATATATTCAAAGTCAATCTCATTATGGAGTTTGAATATTTCAAATATAGAATCAAAACATTTTTTGGGTTTAAAACAATAGGGTTTGAGGAACCTGTAAGCCTTGTTGCGTTTAAGTTGTTGAAAAAATATAAACTCTCTAAATTCTCAATGGGAATTTCCAATTACTCTAAAAATTTAAACACTATTAATCTTGACAAAGCGCATGGTGCTTCTTTAAGGATTAACAGAGATAATCATCTTTCTATCATTTTAAATCCTAAAGAAAACAATTAAAATTGGTTATAGGAGAAAATATGAGCAGTTACATTAATGAAGCTTCAAAACAAAAAATAGAAGATGAAATGATTCAATTTGTACAAAAAAATGAAATTCTTGCAGGATTGGAAATTGGTATGAATAGGATAAATAAACGCATCATTCTTTAAAACGTTTATTAATTTCCGTAACTTGAAATCATCCAAAATCTAAAGACATGAGCGAATTAAAAAAAGAAGATATTAAACAAGAAGTTTTTGATTTGTATGACGACTATGCACACAATAAAATTGGGCGACGTCAATTTGCAAAACGACTTTCTTTGTATGCCGCAGGAAGTATTACTGTTGGTTCATTACTGAGTTTTATGTCGCCAAATTATACAACGACTTCCGAAGTTTCAAAAGATGATGCTCGGCTAGATTCTGAATTTATCACGTATAATTCTCCAAAAGGTGGCGGAAAGATTAAAGGACTACTTTCTTTACCCAAAGATATTTCGAAAAAAGTACCTGGCGTCATTGTTGTTCATGAAAATAGAGGCTTAAATCCGTATATTGAAGATGTCGGAAGACGCACAGCATTAGATGGTTTTATAAGTTTAGCACCAGATGCATTATCGCCACTTGGCGGTTACCCTGGAAATGACGACGACGGAAGAACGATGCAGAAAAAGCGTGACAAAAATGAAATGTTGGAAGACTTTATTGCTGCATTTGAATATGTAAAAAATCACCCAAATTGCAATGGAAAAGTTGGCGTTGTTGGTTTTTGTTTTGGCGGCTGGATTTCGAATATGATGGCTGTAAAACTAACCGATTTGGCGGCTGCTGTTCCTTTTTATGGAAGACAACCAAGTGATGAAGATGCTGCAAAAATTACAACTCCTTTGTTGTTACAATATGCCGAATTGGACACGCGCGTGAATGCAGGTTGGGAAGCCTATGAAAAAGTATTGAAAGCTAACCAAATAGATTACAAAGCACATTTTTACCCGAATGTAAATCACGGGTTTCATAATAATACAACGCCACGTTATGATAAAAAAGAAGCAACGTTGGCTTGGGAACGAACGATTGCATTTTTTAAGGAGAAGTTGGTGTAAAAAATTCATAAATACAAATCATGGGCTTCGAGTGGCTTCCTACAAAAAATTACAAACGACATTATATCTGTCTGAAATGTCAAAAAGGATTTAAACGTGCTTCAAAAGAAGACATGAAAAACCCTGTGAATGATGATTTTTCAAATTTAATAAACGAATATTACGAAACTGCTTCAAAAACTGATATTGTAAAATATATCAATGCAAGACATCAAAAAATAAAAGTTTCCTGTCCGCAATGTAAAAATGCAATGCTTCAAGTTCACTACGATTTTGAAGTTCCTTCGCAACGCGATACAAAATCATGGAAACACTTGCGTGAAACTTTACAAACCACCATTGATTACGAAACTTATATGCAATGGCATCGAATCAAATTACAAGAAACACCGCCAAATACGCCAGAATATAAGTTGTTGAAACTGAATTTGGAGAAGTTGATAAACCATGTTACTTCTAAAAAAAATAGCTAACACAAAACTCATATTTATAGGCTAACAAAACAATTCACTTCTTTCATATTTGTTATCTTTGGCTTTTTCAAATTCCCTTGAAACTTTTAGCATGCAAAAAGAAATCAATACAAAAGACATTACATTTTATTCTCACAAAGCCATTGGTATCGCTACATTTATTGGCGGACCAATAGCGGCAGGTTATTTAATTAGAGAAAATTATAAAGCGTTAGATGAAACTCAAAAAGGAAACAATGCGCTTATCATTTCAATTGTTGCAACGATTGCACTATTTGCGTTAATTTTTTCTATTCCTGAACATATTATAGAGAAAGTTCCCAAAATGATCATTCCTACAATTTATACAGGTTTTACCGTTTTTTGGGTTGAACGCAATTTTGGCGATATATTCAAGCAACATGAAGAACATAAATACAACTTCTTCTCACGATGGAGAGCTGCCGGAATTGGTATATTATCCTTAATTGTTTTAGGAATTGGACTTTTTGGAGCTATTTATTTATCTACTGATTTTGAAGCTGAAAACTTATATGATACTAAAATTGAACAGTTTGTAAAGAACGAAGAAGAATCTTTAGTCTTTTACGATCATATTGAAACTGGAAATCGTTTTTCGCTCATTGCTGAATTGAATGAAAAAGTTATTCCTAAATGGGAAGAAAATATCGAAATTATAAAACAAACCGATACGATAAAAAACTTACCGCGTGAGTTTATTGAACAAAATAAAAAACTAATGCGCTATTGCGAATTGCGTTTGGAAGTATTCGAGTTATTTAAAAAAACAATTAATGAAGATACTGATAAATATACCGCGCAAATTAGCTTTCTTCACGCGCAAATTGATGAGCAATTAAAATTATTAAATTAGTTTTTTGATCGAAAGTATATCCTATAAATCATCACTGAGAGAAAATGGTTTTGCTCATTAAACCATAAACAACGGCGTGTATTACATTTGGAATTTAGTTCGAAAAAATTGGCGAATCCGTTGCAATGGCAAGAATACAATATATGAAGTAATGACAGTTTAAATATTCATATGTTAATTTTTCGTAAAAGCTTAAAGTATTTTCTTATATTGCACATACCCAAATTGATATTAATTGCCTACTATGAAATTCAAAAGTCTCCTGCCTGCCCTGCTGGTTATACTTTGTATTAGCTGTGAAGCGACTCACAAAACGCATTCTCACTCGCACGTATCTACCCACACAACCGACGTTATATTTCCTATTCCTATCGGATTTGTCAATGATTTCGATAATATTCTGTCAGATGAACAGGAAGCCAATTTACTAGAATTGGTGCAACAACACGAAGCTAAAACATCCAATCAGATTGCAATTGTTACACTAACTTCCATTCAAGAATATAGCGGATTGGAAGAATACTCATTAGATTTAGCAAACAACTGGAAAGTTGGACAAGAGTATAAAAATAATGGCGTTTTAATTGCGTTATACATGAAAGATCGCCGTGTTTGGATTCAAAATGGCGACGGAATTATGGAAAAACTCACGGATGATGAAACACTACATATCATTAATAACGTGATGGTTCCTGAGTTTAAAAACAATGATTATTATACTGGTTTTTATAAAGGAATTGAAGGGATTATTGAAGAGTTAGAGTAACTTATAAAAGTCTTTTTTAATGCTTCTCGATAATTATACTAAAAGTGATAGATTCAATTTTCCACTTACTGCTTTAATATAGTATCATTCATTTCAAAGTAGGTTTTTAAAATTGTTCTTCAATCAAATTCAACATTTTACAACTTCGCAAACGGCATTAATTCAATTACTTAGAAAATAAATTCAAAAAAATTAGCCTCTTTACGGAAATCCGTAAAGAAAATAAAACAGATCACAATAAGTTTGTAATTGACTAATCAATAAGAATAATCAATTATGTTATTCCTAAAAAAACCTTGTGATCTTATGAAGAAAAATCTACTTTTCTTACTTATATTTTTAATTACTACTATCGGATTTGCTCAGAAAAAAACAGTTGCCATATCTACTTTTGAATCAACTGGTAGTACTTCCATTGAAAGTCAATATATTAAGGCAATTGAAGACAAAGTAAAAGCTGCCATTAAAAATACCAATCGTTTTAAAATCGTTGACAGAGGAAACTACAAAAAACTACTTGCAGAAAGAGAATTTCAAAAAAAAGAAGAATTTATAGACGGTAAAGTTACTGCGGAGAGTTCTTTTGAAGGTGCTGAACAAATTGTTACAGGAAGTATAAATCATATAAGTTTTACCCGAAAAACTTCTAAAAGTTCTATGCATTATGTTTGTACTATTTCATTCTCCTTAGAAGTTATAGATATTGCTACAGGTAAAGTTATTGCTAGTGAACTGATTGAACCAAAGCAAACTTTTTTAGGAGGTCTTGTAAGTACTTATGATACAAAAACACCTAATAAAGCTTTTTTTAATTCGTTAAAAGGAACTCAAAAAGCAATTGATAAGTTCGTTGCTGATAATTTTCCTGTAACTACACAAATTATTGAAATTACAAAAGCATCTTCAAGCAAAGCTAAAATGTTATTAATAAACACAGGAAATATTAATGGCGCTAGAAAAAAACAGGAATTTAAAGTTGTTGAACTTGTAAAAGTTATTGTGAATGGAAAAGAGTTGATCCGAAAAAAAGAAATAGGAACTATTAAAATTACTAATGTTGAAGGTGAAGAAATTTCAGAAGCAAAAGTTACTAAAGGTGGCGACATGATTTTGGAAAAGTTCAACGCAGGCGCACAAATCAGATGCTACTCTCAAAATTAATAACTATGTATAGAAAAATTATAATTCTAATTGCAACTGCTTTATTCGTTACAAATTGTGGACAAAAAGTATACACGCCATTGACGGCTGAGGCAACAGTTTTAAATGAACAAAAAAACAAAACCTTAGAAGTTAGAAGCGTTGGTTATGGAAATAGTGAAAACGAAGCAATCGGTGACGCAGAACGAAAAGTGTTTGAACTTATCTTTTTTAGAGGTATTCCAAATACGAGTATAGAAAAACCAATGGTTGGTGCTAATGAAAACTCATTAATGTCACAACACAAAGCATATTTTGATTCCTTTTTTAAAGATAGATATCGCTCTTTTGTGATGAGTTCTTATGTAAGTTCTCCTTATAAAAGAAGGGACAAAGTGTTTACAGGAACGAATGATATAAAAATTAATATTCTATCCTTAAAAAGAGATTTAGAAGAACGAAAAGTTATTAGAAAATTTGGACTTTAAAAGTATAATCCATTATGAAAAAATACATTTTAACTCTTGTCTTTATTGTTTTAAGTTCTAATTTAAAACTGCAAGCGCAAGAAAAAGTAACGCAAGTACAGCCTACCATTATGATAATTCCGTGGGTTAAAGATGGACAAGACATTCGGACAATTTTAGAAGACGATTTTAATAAGCGAATTGCAATTGCAAAAGTTAAAGAAGCTTTTGATGATAGAGGTTTTACAACGTACGATTTTACACAAAAGTTAAAACAAGCCATGAATGAAATGGCTTTAAAATCAGATGAAAAAACAGATTTAAAAGCAGAAATTATTCGACTGTCTGGCGCAGATATCATTATAGAAACGGAAGTATTTGTGCAAAAATCTTCTACCGGAAATTCTGTAAAATTAATTCTGGAAGGTAAAGATTCATACACCGCACAATCACTCTCCAATAAAATAGGTGAATCTGGCAAATTCTATACCGATGATATTGCAAAATTATCAAAGAAAGCTGTTGAAAGTTGTATTGAAGATTTTTTAAATACCATGAACGACAAGTTTAGCGGTATTATTGAAAATGGTCGTTCAATAAGAATCAATATTGGATTTATTGAAGATTCAGAACATAACATGGACTCCGAAATAGGTGATGAAGGTGATTTACTTTCTGATCTTTTAGAAGAATGGATGGACGTAAACGCACATAATAACAACTTCCACATACAAGGTGTAAGCGAAAATACAATGGTTATTGACGATTTTAGAATTCCGCTGAAAGATCCAAAAACGGGAAGAAATTATAGGGCAACAAAATTGTCTAGTAAATTAAGAAAATATATAAAAAATAAATTAGGCTTATCCGTTAAACAAGGGAAACGTAGTGAAGCTGAAGTTAATATAATAATTCAATAATTATGATTAAAAAAATATTAATGTTCGTATTGATTTTAGTATCAAATACAATTCACTCACAAAATACAGATGCGGATCTAAATTCGATTTCTCTATCAGTTGTATTGCCTGATAATTCAGAATATTTAACGCAAAGAACAGTATCTAAAATAGAAACAAAAATTCAACATATTGTTACTAGAAATGGAATTTCAGGAAGTGGATATTCTAATGAATTTTTAATCTATCCAAAATTTGAAATATTTGACGAATCTACGGTTACCGGAATGCGAAATTTAGTTTCTCTAGAAGTTGAATTTAGCCTTTTCATACAACAATACAGCACTCGAAAAATATACGCTTCGTACTCAAAATCCTTAAAAGGCAGCGGCACCACAAAGCAAAAAGCACTGAACAATGCAATTTCAAAAATTAGTGCTTCAGATCCAAAATTAAAAGATTTTATAAAAATAGGAAAAGAAAAGATTCTCTCATATTACGAAAATAATTGCGATCAAATCACCAAAGATGCAGATGCGTACATACAAATGAAACAATATCAACAAGCAATTGCTATATTAAGCACTATTCCGAGAGAAGCAAAAAAGTGTTATGGAAATGTTCAGCAAAAATCTGTAGAAGCTTACAATGCATATCAAAAACAACTCTGTAAAGAGAACATTTTAACAGCAAAAACAAAATTAGCCAACAATGATTATAGTGGCGCATTAAATACATTGCGTTACGTAGATCCGAGTTCTCCTTGTGCAAAAGAAGCTGAAAGTTTAATTACGAAATCAGCTAGCAAAGTAGATGAAAAAGAGCGTAAAGAATGGAATCTGAAACTTAAAATGTATACTGATAATTACAATTTGAAAAAATATCGATTGCAAACTATCAGAGATATTGCAAAAGCTTATTACCAATCAAGACCACAAACAATAACTTATAAAAGTCTTTTTTAATGCTTCATTGTTTTCGCAACATTGTCTTCGTCTAAAATTTCGTTGGTTTCTGCTTGAACTTTTTTAAGAATTTCTTTTAAATCGCCCGTGGTATCAATTTTGTCGTCTGCAATTAGATTCAATAACGCTTTATCTTGCGCACGACCAATTTTCATGGCTTTGCTATATGGAATGTCTTCATTAAACGTTACCATTGAATATTTAGAGAAATAATCCTCAGGAAAGTTTTTTTCCAAATCCATTTCTAACTTACGCTTTTCTTTAAAGATCGGGTTCGCAACATGATCGCGCATTTCGTAGTAATTATCAATGGCTAAATCAGCAATCGCATCTGTATCTATTTTACGTGCTTTTTCAAAGGCTTTAAAAACGACTTCCCAATCGCCTTCATGCGCGTCCAAGACTTCGTTTAGGACAACAACATCTTCAAAAGACGCATTCATACCTTGTCCGTAAAACGGAACAATTGCATGCGCTGCATCACCTAGCAATAATGTATTATTTTTATACGACCAAGGTGAACATTTTACGGTTCCTAATGGCGCTGTTGGATTTTCGAAGTATTCTTTTGTCAACTCAGGGATCAACGGTACTAAATCTGGAAATTGTGCTTCAAAGAATTCTTGTACGCGTTCTTTTGTCGTTAAATTGTTGAAATTATATTCGCCTTCGTCATACGACAGAAACAACGTAACTGTAAAACTTCCATCTAAGTTTGGCAAGGCAATAATCATAAAGTCGCCTCTTGGCCAAATGTGCAATGCGTTTTTTTCTGTACGAAAACCACCAGATTTTGTTGGTGGAATGCTTAATTCTTTATATCCGTGACTTAAATAATTCTGCGAATAGCTGAATAAAAATTTGCGCTCCAAGTAATAACTTTTACGCAAAATTGAACCTGCGCCATCTGTTCCGAAAATTACATCTGCTTTTAGTTGTACTTCTTTTTTAGTATCGTAACAATAAAAAGTGGCAACATTTTCTTCAATATCAATGCCTGTACATTTTTTGTTGAATGTGATATTTACAGCTTCATGTTCTTCTGCTTCCGTTAATAAAAGCGCGTTTAAATCACCTCTGGAAATCGAATTGATATATTCGTCTTCACGACCAGAATAGTTAGACATAAACGTATTTCCTTCAATATCGTGTACCAAACGCCCGTTCATCGGAATGCACAAAGGCATAACTTTATCTGCAATTCCGACCATTTTCATGGCTTTAATTCCTCTATCTGAAAATGCTAAATTGATCGATCTTCCCGCAGAAATATCTACAGTTCGCAAATCGGGACGACTTTCCATTACAGTCACTTTGTAACCGCGTTGTCCTAATCGCAACGCCAATAATGAACCGCACAAACCTGCGCCAATAATGAGTATATGTTCTTTCTTCTTCATGTTATAAGCATTTTTTTAATTCGTCCACCATTCTATAAACATCTTCAAACGTATTGTATAATGGAACTGGCGCACAACGAATTACATCTGGTTCACGCCAATCGGAAATAATCTGTTTGTCTATCAGTTTTTGATGTAATGATTTATCAGCATTTTTGACTTGAATCGATAATTGACAACCTCTTTCTTTTGGGTTTGAAGGTGTAATTATTTTAATTCGATCTGTAGTAAGTTCATTGATTAAGTATTCAAAATACGCTGTCAACTTTTCAGATTTTTCGCGTAAAGCATCCATTCCAACTTCATTAAACATATCCAACGACGCTTTTATCGCTGCCATTGATAATATTGGCGGATTGCTCAATTGCCAACTTTCCGCACCAGGAATTGGATTAAAATCGTAACGCATGTTAAAACGCGTATTTTTATCGTGTCCCCACCAACCTGTAAATCGATTCAATTCTTTATTATGTGCATGTTTTTCATGTACAAATAAACCTCCTAAACTTCCAGGTCCAGCATTTAGATATTTGTACGTACACCAAGCCGCAAAGTCTACATTAGAATCGTGTAAATTTGGCTGAATGTTTCCTGCGCCATGTGCCAAATCAATTCCAACCATCGCACCTTTTGCGTGTCCGAGTTCTGCTATTTTTTTGATGTCAAGATATTGTCCTGTGTAATAATTTACGCCGCCAATCATTAATAATGCAATTTCGTCGCCATCTTCTTCAAGCAAAGCTTCCAAATCTTCCATACGAAGTAATTGTTCGCCTTTTCTTGGTTTCCATTCTAGTAATCCTTCTTTTGGATCGAATCCGTGAAATTTTAGTTGCGATTCTACTGCATACCGATCCGATGGAAATGCATCACTTTCAATGACAATTTTATATTTTGTTTTGATAGGTTGATAAAAAGAAACCATCAACAAGTGTAAATTCGTCGTTAATGTATTCATAATTACGACTTCAATTGGCTTTGCTCCTAGTATTTTCGCCATGTTTTCCGTGAGGAATTCATGATACGGCATCCAAGGATTTTTTGCATCAAAATGTCCTTCTACACCTAAGTTTGCCCAATCGTTCAACTCTTGTTGAATATAATTTTGCGTTACTTTTGGTTGCAATCCGAGCGAATTTCCACAAAAATAAATCCATTCATTGCCAGCGGCATCTTTTGGAATGTGAAATTTAGTTCGGTAGCTTTTTAGAGGATCTATTGCGTCTTGCGATTTTGCATACGCTAATGTATTTTGAAACATGATGAATGCTATTTTTATCAAAAATACGGATTCCATTTTGGGTATGAAAAGATATTTTTCAAATTGTAATCTGTAATGGAATCTTTTTTTATTAATACTTTTGCACAAATTCAAGTAGTATGCATTTTATTCCAGAAGCTTTAGATGAATATGTTGTAAATCATTCAGAGAATGAACCAGATTTGTTAAAGGCGTTGACACGCGAAACGTATCAGAAAATTTTACAGCCACGTATGTTGAGCGGACATTATCAAGGACGATTGTTGAGTATGTTGTCTAAATTGATTCGCCCAAAAACGATTTTAGAGATTGGAACGTATACAGGATATTCTGCGCTTTGTTTGGCAGAAGGAATGCAACTAGAAGGCGAATTGCATACGATTGATATTAATGAAGAGTTACACGATTTTCAACGCAAGTATTTTGATGCTTCAAGTTATGGAAGTCAAATTTATCAATATACAGGCGACGCTTTAGAAATTATTCCTAAAATGAATACCACATTCGATTTGGTGTTTATTGATGCCGATAAGCCAAATTACCCTGCCTATTTTCATGCGATTATTGAGAAGATGAATCCGAATGGAATTATTTTGTCCGATAATGTTTTATGGAGCGGAAAAGTGATTGAACCTTTACAGAAGAATGATTTTTCTACCAAAGCACTTTTAGAATACAATGCACTTTTAAAAGAAGATTCACGTGTGGAAACCGTTGTGTTACCTATTAGAGATGGCTTGACGATTAGTCGGGTTTGTTAGTTTGTTAGTTTGTTAGTTTGTTAGTTTGTTAGTTTGTTAGTTTGTTAGTTTGTTAGTTTGTTAAAATTGCTAACTTATTGAGTAGCTTCCAACTATTTTTTGTTAATGTTTAAAACGTCATTTCGAGTGGTTTTTTGTAATGAAATGAAGAAAAATTGTATCGAGAAATCTTTTGAAACGAAGTATTTCTCGATACTAAATCGCTAGCGCAAGTTTGCACCTTGTTCCGAAAAACGGACTAAAAATATTCGTGTATTCGTGGCAAAAACATTCAAATGCTTACTGAGATCTCGTCCTGCGACGAGATTAGTTTCAAGATTTTTCTGAAAATCTTGAAACTAAAAAAACTCTTGCCTTGCGACAAGAGTTTCTCCCTATTTACTAAACTAAATATGCCAACTGTTCTATTGAACTGCTTGCAATGCGTCTATATTTCCATATCCGTACTGTGAATTTTTGTTTGGATAGAAATCTGCAGATTGCTTCAATCTGTTTAATACTTGTGTTTTTGTCCAGCTTGGATGTCTTGACCATACTAATGCCGCAATTCCTGCTGTAGTTGCAGTTGCTACTGACGAACCACCTACATAATCAGTTTGTCCGTTATAGTAACTTAATACTGGTGTTGTTCTGCTTCCATTACCATTACGCTGCATTACTATTGTAAAGTCTATTTGACTTCCTTTGTGGCAAATGTCACATTCTTTATAGTAATTAGCATCTGTTACTCCAGTTACAGCAACTGTTTCGCTCATTGATGCTGGAAATATTACTCCTACGAAGTTCGTAAAAGTTGTAGAAGTTCCACCTGCTGCAAAAATTAATTTTCCTCTATTATTTGCATATCTAACTGCATCCTTTATTCTTCCAATAGAAAAAATATGTCCAATAGACATTGAAATTACTTTTACGTCGCTTCTGTTTCCAAGAGCTGTTAGTGCATTTGCCACACCTTTTTGCTCATGATAACCATCTAAGAGTACATTTTTAGTTCCACGGTAGCTAATTAAGTTCGCGTTATATGCAACACCAACTGGCATTCCGTTGTTGTTTCTTGGTGCTGTTGCCACAGATGTCATACTTGTTCCGTGTCCACATTTGTCATTTGGTCCGTCAGTTCTTGACGACCAAGGCCACCATGAATCTACGTAAGTTCCATATTTCTGAACGTATCTTCCAGATGAATAACCATCATTAAAACTTCCGTTCATTAATGAGTTATTAGGTGTTAATCCAGTGTCAATCACTCCAATTCCAACACCTGAACCTGTACTGTAATTCCAAGCTGATGGAATGTTATGTTCGTAAAACGTCCAAGGTACTTTTGCGCCTGGCGCTACTGTTGTATAATCTCCTGAATTTAACGTTGAAGAACCATATCCGCATCCTGCGCCAGATTCTGTTGTTCCGGTTTGATGTAATTGGTATCTGTAACCAGCTGGCTCCATGTAACGAATTCCTTTTTGAGATAACAAATCTTGAACCGTTGCTAAGTCTTCAATTTTCACATCGATGATGTTTAGTTTTTCATCTTCATCAATTAAGAAATCGCTAGTTTTCTTTTGTCCGCCACCTTCAATAGAAGCAATTCTTTCAATTAATCTGTCTTTAATTCCACTTGCGTTAGAATTTTCTTTGTTGAAATCGTTCTCATTATCTCCATATCCTATGGTAAGAATTTGATCTCCATGAACAGTAGCACTCCATATCATGTGTGCGTCCATGTTTGACCATTCAAAATCTTCTCGACTTGAAATGGTTTCATTAATTTTTGCATTGATTTCTGTAGGTGTAAGTGGTGTACGCTGTACAAGTACAACGCTGTTTTCTTCTTCTAAGTTTTCGATGATAGGTGCATCGTTAGAACAAGAAATTACGCCTAAAGCCACCATAACTAGGGCTAATTTAAGGTTTAAATTTTTCATGTTTAATTGGTTATTGGTTTAAATTCCAACTAATATATCAATAAATTTGTAACTTTAGTATGCGCGCATTATAAATTCGATAAAATACAACTCCAATGATAATTCCAATAATAATTCCTGTTAAGATATCTGAAGGATAATGCACTCCAAAGTACAACCGACTGTACATAAAAAATAGCGGCCACATGTATAAATAGCGTATCCAAGAAAATACGTTCCTGAGTATTAAAAATAAATAAGTGGTTAAGGCAAAAGAAACCGTTGCATGTCCTGAGAAAAAGCTATAATTTTCAGGTTGTATGATAATATTGATGAATGGCGCTACTGTAGGATCGTTACATGGGCGAATACGTTCGACTCCTATTTTTACAATTTCAACTAAAAGTAAAGAAAAGAATAAGATGAAAAGTCCGTAACTTATAATGTATTTAGCTTGATGTTTGGGGAGTTTTTTATAAATTTTGTAGAATACAAATAGTAGTAATGGAATCCAATAGATGAAACTTGTAACGAAAACCCAAAAGACATCAAAGTGAATTTCGCCTAGGTTGCTTAGATAGATGAGTAGTTCTTTGTCGTATGTCAGTAATTCATTAAACATTAATGTTGCCTTTTAATAGGACCTGACATGTCTTCGATATCTTCTTTTACTTTGTTTATTTCTTTTTGAACGTCACCAGCAATGTTGGTATCTAGTCCGCTATCTTCCGCGCTTTTCTGAATTTCGTGCTTTATTTCGTTGGTTGCATCTTTTAATTGGCGCATTCCTTTTCCTAGTCCTCTTGCGATTTCAGGAATCTTGTCTGCACCAAACACCATAACTACAATTAGCATAATTACAACTATCTCTCCTCCACTAATAAATAATGCCATACTTTGTTCTATTATTCTACAAATATAAACAAGTAAATACTATGTTATAAAAAAACCAGCAATTAAGCTGGTTTTTTATGATTTTATTTTTGATAATACTATTTACTGCTTTATCTTATCGTCTTTAAACTTATTGAACTCCGTATTGCCTTCTTCACGTGGCCATACATTGTTTGAAGTATCAATATCAGCTGTTTCAAGTTTAGGATCTAACTGAATATTTTTGATTTCTTTGCTTGAAGCAATTACAATGGTAGCATTGTTGTCGTTCTTTCTCCAAATTTGAACTGGATATTTTACCGTTTCCTTAGTGCCATCATCATACGTACATTCAACAATAATTGGCATTACCAATCCGCCTGGTTTATTAAATGATACTTCGTAGAAATATTTAGGATTTTCTAAGTTCGCTCT